>JBBAAB010000015.1:0-13729 GCA_041658445.1 Thermoleophilia bacterium | reverse complement strand
TTTGATCTAACGGATGGTGATTTCGAGCGCTTCCGAAAGATAATCGACCAGGCGAGTGGTATTTTCTTCGATCGCAGTAAATGGGAACTGCTTCGGCTGGGCCTTTCAGACAGGGCTGAAGCCACCGATGCTACAAGCCTGTCTGATTATTATGAAAAAATCACTAACGAGGCGGATGGTGAAGAGGAGCTCAGGTGTCTGCTTGACCATCTCTCCGTGCAGGAAACGCAATTCTTCCGCAATCTGCCGCAGTTCGATGCTCTTAGAAAATACGTCATACCCGAGATAGCCCGCCACAAGAAAAATGGCCATCGCAGCCTTCGCCTCTGGAGTGCCGGGTGTTCTACGGGACAGGAGCCATACTCATTGGCCATGTCGGCGCTCGATGTACTTCCCGATCCTGAATCCTGGAATATACAGATTCTCGGTACCGATTTGAACCAGCAGGCGCTGGCCATCGCGGAAAAGGGATGGTATGCGGAGAAAAAGCTTACCGGCATTGACAGATCACATCGTGAAAAATATTTCCGTCCTGTGGATGGCGGTTTTGTGGTGACGGAGCCCGTCAGGCGAATGGTTCATTTTGCCAGACACAATATGGTGAACGATCAGTTGCCGATGTCCGTTTTTGGCACATGCGATGTCGTTTTTTGCCGCAATGTGATCATTTACTTTACGCATGATACGGCCAAATATGTGATAGAGCATTTCTTCGATATCATGAATCCCGGTGGGTACCTGTTCCTGGGTCACTCGGAAACGCTCTGGAAGATGTCGGCCAAGTACAGCCTTGTCGAGATGGGGGACGCGTTCATTTACAAGAAATCGCTACCCAGGTCCCTTGAGGGACGTCGTTTCATACCGGATCGCAGGATACGTGAAGCCCCGCTGCCGGCGAATGTTCCCGAGGACCGCCGAGTCAAGGTTTTACGTCGTGATGTCACCGGCATCGAGGAGTTGATTCACATGCAGGAGGCACAGGTCCAGTCGAAAGCTGCTGATACGGGCTCAGAGGAACCCGACATTCAGAAAGGCAGGTCTTTTCTGGAGTTGGGAGAATATGACAAGGCTTCCGAGTGCCTGGCTGAAGCGGTAAAGCAGGATGGAACCAATGCCGAACTTTTTTTCCTTCAGGGTCTGGCGCTGGAAAAGGCGAATCGCTCTGATGAGGCCGTCGAATCTTACCGCAAGGCCATTTATTGTGACGAGAACTATAGTATCGCCTATTTTCACATGGCCAGCGTTCTCGAGCATGTCGGACGTCTCAAGGCTGCAGTGAGAGAATACAGGAATGCTGCCAGGAGCCTGAGAAATGATACAGCCGGGCGCTGGGATAATTATCTTGACTCCTATGACATGGAATCCGTCATCAACCTCTGCGAGTGGAAAATAGAAAACCTCGCAAGCCTCGAAGATTAACAGCGCGTTTACTCCGGCAAATTCCCCATTCCGTATGGTAACATTCAAAGCTTGAGACGGCTGCGCCGTTTCTTTCCATATCGACGGAGATAAAACAGTGGAAACAGCTGATGAAAAAATGCAGGATTGGGGAAAAGAAGCATGATTCCTGTGATAGGATTTCAAGTTGCCGCATATCGGAACGCAAAGAGAACAAACATGAGGAGCTTAAGGAATTGGTTTCACACGATGACGTAAAATACGTAGCCAGGCTTGCCAGGCTGAAAGTCGAAGACGCCGACCTCGACAGGTATTCCAGGCAGCTTTCCTCAATACTCAACCATATAGACAAGATTTCCGAGCTCGACCTCGCTGAGGTTGAGCCGACATCACATGTCCTGAAGCTCTCCAATATCTTCCGCGAGGATGTTTCCCGGCCGGGTGTCTCAAGGGAGAGCGCGCTTGCCAATGGACCATCGGTTGAAAATGGCGCCTTCCGCGTACCGGCTATCCTGGAAGGCTGAGGCGGGATGAACCTGTTGCGTCTTACAGCTGTTGAAGCTCTCAAGCATATGGAGGAGGGCAGCCTTTCATCCGTTGAGTTGACCGAAGCTTATCTTTCCCAGATCGGGAGTCACGACGGCGACGTATCCGCCTACCTTAAAGTCACCGGCGACAGGGCTCGCAATGAAGCCGCCGACATCGACGCCAAAAAGGGCGACCGGGCTCCCCTGGCAGGATTACCCACCGCGATCAAGGACGTTCTCTGCACCGAAGGTATAACCACAACCTGTGCCTCGAAGATCCTGGAGAATTACGAACCCGTCTATACGGCAACCTGCGTCAGGCAGATGATGGACGCCGGCATCGTCACCCTGGGGAAAACGAATATGGATGAGTTTGCCATGGGTTCCTCAACCGAGAACTCGGCTTACGGCCCGACCCGCAATCCCTGGGATCTGGGCCGGGTGCCGGGCGGTTCGAGTGGCGGGTCTGCAGCCGCGGTTGCAGCCGGTGAGGCAATCTGGGCGCTTGGTTCGGATACTGGCGGCTCGATAAGACAGCCGGCGGCGTTCTGTGGAGTTGTCGGCTTAAAGCCTACATATGGAAGCATTTCCCGCTATGGGCTCATCGCTTTTGCGTCCTCGTTTGATCAGGTCGGTCCAATCACAAAGAATGTCATGGATGCGGCGCTGATGATGCAGTTGCTGGTGGGAAAAGATCCGCTTGATTCGACGTCGGTTGTTTATCCTGCGGAAATACCGCTGCCTGTGGAGCGTGACCTTTCAGGAATTCACATGGGAATCGTGAAGGAGCTGGTTGGCGAGGGGATTGATCCCGGGGTCATGACCGTCTTTAACGAAGCTGTGGAAAAGCTGAAAGCGGCCGGCGCCGTTATCGGCGAGGCCAGCCTGCCACACTCCGAGTATGCCCTGCCGGCTTATTACATCCTGGCCCCGGCTGAGGCCAGCGCGAACCTGGCCCGATTCGACGGGGTACGCTACGGACTGCGCGCCGGTGAAACCAATGATATAACGGAGATGTACGAACAGACACGAAGCCTGGGTTTCGGTGAGGAGGTAAAGCGTAGGATCATGCTTGGCACATATGCGCTCTCCTCCGGATATTACGAAGCTTATTACGGCCAGGCACAAAAGGTGCGCACTCTTATCGTTAAGGATTTCGAGCAGGCTCTGGAAGAATTTGACCTGTTGATATCGCCGACGACGCCGACAACCGCTTTCGGGTTGGGTGAGAAAACGGACGATCCGCTTACGATGTACAAATCTGATATTTGCACGATTCCTGTGAACCTCGCGGGGCTTCCCGCCATCTCGATTCCAGCGGGGCTTTCGGGCGGTCTTCCGGTAGGTTTTCAGATCATCGGAAAGGCTTTCACGGCTCCGAATCTGCTGCAGGCTGCGTATAGCGCCGAGCTGGCCTTTGCTTTTGACAAGGTCTCACCGTTGATCGAGAGGCGGGATCAGGATGGAATATGAAGCGGTAATCGGTCTTGAGATACACGTGGAGCTCTCCACCGAGAGCAAGATGTTCTGCGGCTGCCGCGTGGAGTTCGGAGGTGAGCCGAACACCCGGACCTGTCCGGTCTGCCTGGCGCATCCCGGAGCGCTTCCGGTCATAAACGGAGAGGCAATTCGCTCCATAGCCCGCATCGGCCTGGCGCTTGACTGCTCCATCCCGGAGAAAAGCATCTTCCACCGGAAAAATTATTTCTATCCCGACCTTCCAAAGGGCTACCAGATATCGCAGTTCGATCAGCCATTCGCCGTGGAAGGGCATCTGGATGTGACGCTTGAAGACGAGACATATCGTGTCGGCATAGAGAGGGTCCACCAGGAGGAGGACACCGCCAAGAACATCCACGCGGGTGAGAGTGGGCGCATAGCCGGTTCCACATATTCCATGATAGATTTCAACCGCTCGGGGACACCCCTGGTCGAGATTGTCACCAAGCCGGAAATCCATTCACCCCAGGTCGCCCGGGCTTTTCTGAACAAGCTCAAGAACACGCTGCTCTACCTGAACGTATCCGACTGCAACATGGAGGAAGGCTCGCTGCGCTGCGACGCAAATGTTTCCATACGTACTGCAGGTGAGACCGGACTTGGCGTAAAGACAGAGCTTAAGAACATGAACAGCTTCAAATATATCGAGAAGGGACTCGAACAGGAAATAGCCAGACAGATCGAACTGCTTGAGGACGGAAACCGAATCGTTCAGCAGACGGTGCATTACGACGTGCCGAGCGGCGAGATCAGCCCCTTGAGGAGCAAGGAGGAGGCGCATGATTATCGCTACTTCCCGGAACCGGACCTCGTGCCAATCATGGCTTCCGAGGAGTTCGTGGAGGAAATCAGGGCCAATATGCCCGAACTTCCCTATGTACGCGCGCAAAGATACATCAGCACCTTCGGGTTGTCCGACTATAACGCCGAGGTAATCACTTCCAGCCGTGAACTGGCTGATTACTTCGAGGAGACCGTTGCTCATCACGACGACGCCAAGGCAGTGAGCAACTGGATAATGGGCGAACTGCTGGGCTATCTGAACGCGACTGGGCAGGATCTGTCTGAATGCAAGGTCACGCCTGAGGAACTGGCGGCCCTGCTGGGCATGATCAAATCCGGCAAGGTCAGCCAGAACATCGGCAAGGATATTTTTACCGAGATGTGCGCCACGGGCTCAAAGGCCGCCGATATCGTGGCGGCGAAGAGTCTTACACAGATATCAGACGAGTCCGAACTCGAGACTCTGGCCGACAGGGTTATCGATGCCAATCGGGCCCAGGTGGAGCAGTATCGCGCCGGCAAGCAGCAGGTGCTCGGCTTTTTTGTCGGACAGATCATGAAGGAGACAAAAGGCAGGGCCAATCCCCAGGTAGTCAATGAGATCCTGAAGAATAAACTGGCTGGATAAGGATCATGAGCCGCTTTATACCCGCGACAATGATGACGCAGCACCCCGACAGCGCATCGCGTTACGTCTCGGTGCGCGATGAACCCAGGGAAGCCATTGACGCCTTGACGGAGCAGCCGATCGGCCTCGGCCTGGAAGAGATAATGGTCGATTACGAGGGCAAGCTCACTCCCTATCACCAGACAGCCGAGATCGCTTTGGGGTTGTTGGAGCGGGGTCTGGTGCCCGGTGGAAACGTCGCGGTCACACCGCGAATTCCCAGTTCCACGCAGGAGACCGTCTTTCATCAGCTGATGGCCCTCATGTCCGTTATCGAGTCCAACTACCAGCTTTCCGCTTCAGGGAGCAGCGGCGCCATTCGCGAGGTCGTGGTGCCGATGGTGGAGACCGCTTCGGAGTTGCTGGATGTGCGACGCCGTATCCAGGATGTCACAGAGCTTGGACATAAGGAGTTTGGCATTTCACGTGATCCTAACGCTGTCCAGGTCATTCCCCTTATAGAAGAAGTGCCTGAGCTGCTCTCGGCAGGCCGCCTGATTGGAGAGTATCTGATGCGGGCGAAGGAAGCCGGTTATGAGATAGATGATTTGAGGATAATGCTCGGACGCAGCGACTCGGCGATGATTTACGGTATGGTTGCCTCCGTACTCGCAGTCAAGGTAGCCATTTCGGATTGCTATGCTACGGGAAATGACCACAGCGTTGAAATATATCCGATATTCGGCGGTGGCGTGCTGCCCTTCCGCGGGCATGTGAGCCTCGACAATTTCGAACGGCTCACATCCGATTTCGCAGGCATAAGAACCGTGACCGTGCAGTCCGGCTTGCGCTATGACTGTGACAGCGAAGCGGCACGGCAGATAGCCATAAAGGCGCGTGATGTGCTTCCAGGGGCACTACCGCTGGCTTACAGTACCGGGCAGCGCAATGAACTGACGTCGCTGATAGGCATTTTTGCGAAGCCTTATCTCGAAAGCTTCAACGACCTTTTGCCCGTCGTGATCGCCCTTTCGGATCTTATCCCCAGGCAACGTGACCGCCTGGCGAGAAAGAGCGCAGTCGGCTATGCGCGCGCGGCGGCACAGCCGGACAAACTGGCAAAAGAGATCGGCAATGAGGAAATCGCTGCGGGGATCGCCGCTATCAACGCCACCGGAGCCACGAATCTTCCCCGGGCTATCAGCTTCACCGGTGCCCTCTATTCAATCGGTTTACCACCCGAGTTCATCGGTACGGGCCGCGGATTGGCCGATGTTGCGCGACGTGGCGGAGACGACGCGGTAAACCGTCTGCTGCAGCTTTATCCGAGCATGAGAGCTGACATGGCCAAGGCCGCCCGCTACGCCAATATGGAGACAGCCTCACAACACCTGCCGGAGTCTCTGATATCACAGATCTCCACCGACCTGGAGGAGGTTTCGAAGCACCTAGGTATAGGCATCGGCCCGTCTACGGCAGATGACCGCCGTTATCATGTGTTGCTGGAAACGTTGCAGCCAATGATGAAGCAGTTTACCGCCGGCAGCGATGAGTGGAGCGGGGAGAATGACGACCGGGACCTTGTAACCGAGTGGATTTGCCGCCTGGGAAGGATTCGGGGGAGCCTGGGATAAAGAAAAGGGCGGTCCTGGTGTGGAATCGTACGCTGGAGTAATGCGCCAGCCAGGAATCTATATGACGGTCCGGCTTGTTATGGGTCCTTTTCTTACGGTATTATTTGGGTTCGGTCGCGTCGCGGCCGCAACTCACTGGGAGATTCCAAGATCTTATGAACATGTCAAAAGAAGATTATCTGAATAACTTTATTCTCCAGGGAGCGGTGCTTAACCCGGAGAAGAAGATCAAGATAGACGATACGACGCTGCGAGACGGTGAACAGACCGCAGGGGTGGTTTTCGCCAACCAGGAGAAGGTCCGTATCGCAAGGCTGCTGGATGAAGTGGGAGTCCACCAGATCGAAGTGGGCATACCGGCAATGGGCGGGGATGAGAAGAAGACGATCAAGCACATCGCCGGCCTGGGACTGAACGCAAGCATACTGGCCTGGAACCGCGCCGTTATCAGCGACATCCAGCATTCGCTGGATTGCGGTGTGAATGCGGTCGCCATCTCGATGTCCGCATCGGACATACATATCGAGCATAAACTGAAGAAATCACGCGCCTGGGTGCTCGATTCGATCAAGACAGCGGTGGACTTTGCCAAAGCCAATAACGTCTATGTGTCAGTTAATGCCGAAGACGCCTCTCGCGCCGATCTTGATTTTCTGGTGCGGTTTGCCAAGGCGGCACAGGAGCAGGGCGCAGATCGCATCCGTTTTTGCGACACGGTTGGAATCCTGGATCCTTTCGACACATATAACGTGATCGCTTTCCTGCACAAGAATGTGGACATTGATGTCGAGATGCATACTCACAACGATTTCGGTATGGCAACAGCCAACGCCCTGGCCGGCATCAAGGCCGGCGCTACCTATGTGAACACGACTGTGAATGGACTGGGGGAGAGGGCGGGCAACGCGGCACTCGAGGAAGTGGTTATGGCGCTCAAATATATTTCCAAGGTAAACCTCGGCCTTCACACGGAACGTTTTCGCGAACTCTCAGAGTATGTGGCAGGTGCTTCCGCGCGTAACATACCGGTGTGGAAACCGATTGTCGGCGCCAACGTTTTTGCCCATGAATCAGGGATTCACGCCGATGGTGTAATCAAAAATCCTCTCAATTACGAGGTTTTCAGTCCTGAAGAAGTGGGCCTGGAGCGGCAGCTGGTCATCGGTAAGCACTCCGGCAGCAAATCCATCAAGGCGAAGTTCAAGGAGTTTCTGATAGAACTCAACGACGAAGACAGTCAGGAGATACTGCGACTGGCACGAAAGCTCGCGGTCGAGCTCAAGCGAGGCCTTTTCGAAAAAGAACTGATGTATATCTACAAGGACTACAAGGCCCACAAGGAGGCCAACGGGGCAAGCAGTGGCTAGCACGCTTGCCGAAAAGATCATAGCCGCCCACGTTGGTCGGGACGTAAAACCTGGCGAGATAGTGGTTACCGACGTGGATGTGACCGCGCTTCAGGATGGAACCGGGCCACTTGCGATCGAGCAACTTGAAGAGCTGGATCTGGTGCGGGCTCAAAACCCCGCCAATACCGTGCTGTTTATCGACCACGCGGCACCCAGCCCGCGCAAGGAACTGTCCAACGCACATATATCGCTAAGGGAATTCGCGGCGAAGACCGGCGCGGTTCTTTCCGAGATAAACGAAGGGGTTTGCCATCAGCGGCTGGTTGAGAGTTTTGCCTCACCGGGAGACATCGTCATCGGAGCTGATTCTCATACCTGTACTTCAGGAGCGCTGGCTGCCTTTGCGACTGGCATGGGTTCCACGGATGTGGGCATCGGTATAGCCACGGGTAAGACCTGGCTGAAAGTGCCGGAGACGCTTCGGGTGGAAATAACCGGAGAGTTCAAACCGGGCGTCTATGCCAAGGATCTTATATTGCACCTGATCGGCATGATCGGGGCCGATGGAGCTACATATATGGCTCTGGAATTCGGTGGATCCGGCGCGGATGCCATGACCATGTCTGAACGCTTCACGCTGGCGAATATGGCTGTGGAGGCCGGTGGCAAGACGGGCCTTTTTGCTTCCGACGAGACGACCCAGGCGTTTCTGGAGGAGCAGGGCCGGGGCGAAAGCTACAGGGAGCTTGCTCCGGATGACGGCGCCGAATATGCGCGAACGATCGAGATCGACGCTTCCCTGCTGGAACCGACTGTTTCGGCACCACATACGGTAGACAACACTTTGAAGGCCGCGGATGCCGTGGGCGTGAAAGTCCAGCAGGTATTCATCGGCACATGCACGAACGGCCGGATAGAAGACCTGCGCGTCGCCGCCGATATATTACGCGGCCACAAGCGCAATCCGGAGACCAGGCTTATCGTTACGCCCGCGTCCCGATCTGTTTATCTTCAAGCGGCGCGCGAGGGCTTGCTTGAGGTTTTTGTCGAGGCTGGAGCGCTTGTGACCGGTCCTGGTTGCGGAGCCTGTGTCGGAGTCCATGGGGGCGTTCTCGGTGACGGGGAAGTCTGTCTCGCGACCCAGAACCGCAACTTCCAGGGCAGAATGGGTAATGTGGAGGGGCTTATTTACCTTGGTTCGCCCGCCACTGCGGCAGCTACTGCCATAGCCGGCCACATCGTCGACCCCAGGGTGGAATTTCTGACCTGATGAATCACCAATCCAAAACCTGAACAAGGAAGCAATAAGAAAATGATCCTGAAAGGCAAAGCCTGGAAATTCGGAGACAGCATATCCACCGACCAGATCGCGCCGGGGAGATACTTCCACCTGCGTACGAATCTGCCGGAACTGACCAAGCATGTACTCGAAGACGCGAACAAGGATTTCGCGTCGAATATGCAACCTGGGGATTTCGTCGTGGCCGGCAGGAATTTCGGGCTGGGCTCCAGCCGCGAGCACGCGCCGCGCATCATAAAGATCGCAGGCGTTAACGCGGTCCTTGCGCAGTCATTCGCACGTATCTTCTTCCGTAACTCGATCAATGTCGGACTGCCGGTGCTCGAGATCGACACATCGGGTATCGAGGAGGGCGACGAGCTGGAGGTTGATCTGGAAGCTGGGACTGTCCGCAACGTGACCCGGGACAAGACACTGATATTCGAACCGCTGCCTCCGGTCATGGTAAAAATACTCGGCGATGGCGGGCTCGTTGAGCATTTTAAAAAGTACGGAGATTTTCATCTGGAAACATAGGCAGGCGCGAAACAGGCGTCGCTGGATATTGTGGTCTTACTGGCGGGTACCACACCCGCCTTACTGACAAAGGGAGATGGCATGGCTCATAGAGTGACGTTGATCCCCGGTGATGGCATCGGACCAGAGATTACAGAGGCCGCCCGGCGGGTTGTTGACGCTTCGAGAGTGGTGATCGAATGGTCGGTGGTTGACGCGGGTCAGGACGTGATGGCGGAGTATGGAACACCGCTTCCGGAGAACGTATTGACTTCGATAAGAGATACGGGTGTCGCCCTCAAGGGCCCCGTAACAACACCCGTGGGAAGCGGTTTTCGCAGCGTCAACGTGACATTGAGACAGACGCTCGACCTTTATGTAAACCTGCGGCCTGCGTTTACTATTCCTGGAGTTCAATCCCGCTACGAAAACATAGACCTCGTTATCGTGAGAGAGAACACGGAGGACCTCTATGCGGGCATAGAACACATGGTAGGCCCAGATGCCGCCGAGAGCATCAAGATCATCACCAGAAGCGCCTCCGAGCGTGTAGCGCGCTTCGCTTTCGAATACGCCCGCAGAGAAGGCCGCCGCAAAGTTACAGCGGTACACAAGGCCAACATTATGAAGTGCAGCGACGGCCTTTTTCTGGAATCAGCCAGGCATATAGCGGAAGAATACAGTGATATCGAGTTCGAAGACCGTATCGTGGACAATATGTGCATGCAGCTGGTGCAGAAGCCAGAACTCTACGATGTTCTCGTTCTTCCCAATCTCTACGGCGATATAGTCTCGGATCTGTGTGCGGGCCTGGTGGGCGGACTTGGCGTGGCGCCGGGAGCCAATATCGGCGACACCATGGCAGTTTTCGAGCCGGTTCATGGTAGTGCTCCCAAATACGCGGGAAAGAACAAGGCCAATGCGACGGCAACGATCCTGTCCGCCGTATTGATGCTGCGGCATCTGGGGGAAAATGAGGCCGCCGACCGCGTGATGAAAGCTGTACGCACCGTTATCGGTGAAGGAAAAACCGTAACCCACGACCTGGGCGGAACCGCCGGTACGTCGGAGATGGCCGACGCGATAATCTCAACGATGGAATAATCTGCAGGCTCATGTAAGTTATTCGAGAGGCGATCCAAAAGATCGCCTCTTTTTATTAACCGGCCTCCCGGTCATGAATTCTAAGTCCCGACGCCAGAGAGCGGTTTTATTCCCGCAAGTATGGCCTTCACGTCACCCCAGCCATGACCTGTCCATGTGCCGGTGGACATGCTGTACCAGAGTTCCTGCGGCTTCCCGGATGGATCCGTGAACTGACTCTTCCAGATAACGACAAAGACTTCCGCGTCTCCGACTGCGACGGTCTTTACCGGTTCTCCGGCCGGCAGATATTCCCTGGTCTTGTGCCAGTAGACCTGATAGGTCACGCCATTGATTTCAGCCTCGGTCAGGTAATATCCGGAAAGGGGTTTGCTGTTCGCGTGGCTCTGGTTAAACGTCAAGGTGCGGCTCTGATTTCCCGGATCGGAATACCTGTAACTGTAGTAGCCCACAGGGTCCTTGGTGGTCGCACTACTTGAACCGGTCAGATCGGTATCCAGACGGTATCCGGATGGCAGCTCCGTAGGAACCAGAACCGGATAGGGCACTTTTCCCTGGAGCGCGATCAGGGCCTTCATCTCGTCCGGAGTGGGCATACCGGTAACGCTTTGCAGGTTGGGATCGAGCATAATCCCCGTCTGAACCGGACGGGCCGAAGTCGTCGTACCGGTTGTTGCCGTCCTGGTTCGGACAGGTTCGCTTGCCGGCCTGTCGTCGTCTCCACATCCGGTTACGGAAAAAAACGTCAAACCGGTCAACGTCAAGCAGATAATGAATTTGGATAAGATTTGTTTCATTGAAGAAAACAGCTCTTTCTGTAGCACGCCATATAATAACAAACAAGGAATACCAGCGCCGCTCAAAAACGTATTAAAACAATATCCAATAAATGAGAATCGCTTCAGTAAATAAATCAACCAATTTGCGGACAATTTACTATAGCTGCCATTGAAGGAAGGCTTTTGTTGGAATAGTATTCAAAACCTAGCCACCAGCTGCAAGGGAGCAATGAAGTTATACGGTAATACCAGAATCGCTACGGCACATGACCGGGCGTCCAGGGAAGATGGCAATGAGCCTGCCGATGAATCCTGTGATAACTGCTTCTTTGGTAAGAGCGATCTCTGTTCTCTCCCCAAAGACGAAGCATGTTCAACATTCAGACCGCAGAAACGGCAATTATCAGGCGTGTTACGGTTTAATCCTCCTCACCCTTGATAACCAGGACCGGGCAATGAGCCTGCTGTAGCACCTTGTTGCTAACGCTCCCCAGCAACATACCCTTGAATCCACTCAGACCGCGGCTTCCGAGCACTATAAGGTCGACTTCTTCCTCTTTTGCGATATCAGCGATGGCGGCGCCGGACAAATCGGGCGACGCGTCGATTTCCACCCGTGTGCGAACGGGAATCCCGGCTTCGGTGATCACCTTGCCGGCATCCAGGACTATGACTTCGGCCAGTTCGCGGTTCTTGTCATCCGGGTCCAGGTCGGCGGTGCATGCCGGGCATACGTGAACGACAAGAACCTCCGTCGAGCCTGCCATGCGCGCCACTTCAGCCGCGTGCTCTACGGCCAGGACGGCGTTTTCGGAACCATCTGTTGCTACAAGGATCTTTGCATACATATTGTCCTCCTCTTTCCCCGATGCAGATTCTTTGTCAGATATCCTTGATGCTCCCCAGACGCGAAATTGAAACCATGACCCGTTCGCCATCGATGACAATGGTCTCACTAAAGGCGCCCGCCGGTGCCTGTGCGGCGTACGTCATGTCGCGGCAAAGAGTCTCTGCCATGAAGAATTGTCTGAATTCACGGCTCACTTCAACCAGTATAACCGCTCCTGACATGTTAACGGCTATCGTGTCCTCGATCTCGAATCCGGCCTCCTTGCGCAGGTTCTGAACCTTGTGTACCAGCTCACGGGCACGGCCTTCCCGCAGCAGGTCATCGGAAATAGCGATCTTGATGCCGACGGCGCGTCCTGCCTGCCGCTCAACCGAATAACCTTCCTTTTCGACCTCGTCGACAAGGATCTCGTCGCTGCTTAAAAGTTCCTCCCTGCCGTCCACGGAAATGCCTATCTGCCCCTGGGCTTCGATTACCGAAAGGATATGCTCAGGGTCCATGGCTGCGATGGCGGCGTCGACCTGGGGGCGCCGGGCTCCGAAACGCGGACCAAGCTTCTGCAGGTTCGGTTTCAGTTTCAAATCCGCCAACTGTTTTACGTCCGCGACGAAGTTGATCTCCTTGACGTTCAACTCGTCGAGGACCAGGTGAGCCAGCTCCTCGATCGCTTTCCGTTCCTCGCTGGTCGCAACGACAACAGCTTCGGCCAGGGGTTGTCTTGTCTTGATGGCAGCCTTGTTCCTCGCGGCGCGTCCGAGATTGATGACCCTCCGGACCTGCTCCATCTGGAACAGCAGATCTTCATCGCGCAAACTTTCGCTGACTTCGGGAAAGTCGCTCAGATGAACGCTGACAGGCGCATCGCCGTCCGTCGAGCATACGATATTGCGATAGATCTCTTCCGAGATAAAAGGAGTATAAGGCGCAAGCAGTTTCGACACCGTCACCAGGCACTCGTGCAGCGTTAAATATGCGCTCAGCTTGTCGTCATCCTCCTCGCTCTTCCAGAAGCGTCGACGGCTGCGTCTGACATACCAGTTTGAGAGGTCGTCGACGAATTCCTGAATATGCCTGCCACTGGCGGTGACCTCGTAGTTGTCGAGGCCGTTTCTGACCCTCTCCACAAGTTGCTGCAGGGAAGCTATGATCCAGCGGTCGAGCAATGGCCGTTCGGGGACCGCAACCTTCTGTACGGTCGGATCGAAGGAGTCGATGTTGGCGTAAACGACAAAGAAGGAATATGTGTTCCAGAGTGTGAGAAGGAACTTCCTTACCACCTCATCGATGGCCTCTTCAAAGAAACGGCGAGGATACCATGGTGAGCTTACGGTGAACAGGTACCAGCGGAATGCGTCCGCGCCCTGTTTGTTGAGAATCTGCCATGGCTCTACGACGTTGCCCTT
>JBBAAB010000014.1:0-14312 GCA_041658445.1 Thermoleophilia bacterium | reverse complement strand
GCTCCGTGGAGGATACGGCCCCGGCCCCCCAGTCAAATCCACACGGCCCATATTTCACGATGAGCGCCGCTATAGCCTATGTCGAAGTACAGGGAGGAGGCATGGCGGTGATCGAGCCGGCCACCATCTGGCAGACTGGCTCGGCCCTGCACGTTATCCATGCAACACCGGTTGGAGGAGCCAGCTACGGCGGTGACTATTACTTCTTCTTCGTGGATGGCTACCTGGTCGGGGAACATGCCTTCACCAGCGCGCAAACCGGCCTAACGGTGAACGGCACGACCTTCGCCGTCACTTTCAATGTATACCTTTCGGCCGACCCGCACTGCTGTCCGACAGGTGGCGCGTCCACAGTCCAGTTTCACTGGGACGGCAGCGCTCTGGTGACCTCAGGCTCGATGCAGGGCGCTACGATGTAGTAGCGCTTGGTGTGTGCACGATGCCCAACACACCGTCTGATAACGGATTAATAGCTCAATGTCTGAAGCTGTGGCCCGACTTCCTGGGTTTGTGCTCGGGGTGCGCCCTGAACCATTCCATGTGACGCTCGAAGTCGCCCAGCAACAGGTCCGCCATGTCGCGGCTGAACCCTTCCCTTACGACAACGCGCAGGGCCGCGATGTGTTCACAGTTTTTGGGGAATGTATATGCCGGCAGCTGCCATCCCCGGTCGCGAAGCCGCTCCGATATATCAAAGACGGTATAATTGGCCGATTTTTTTGCCTCCTCGGTCATCCTGAAGGCAAATACGGGGATATCGCTGCCGTCAGAGATCAACTCCAGCTCCTCATAACCGGCGAGCTTTCCGGACAGGTACAGCGCCACGTCCTGGCTGGCCTTGTGGATGCGCCGGTACCCGTCCATTCCCAGCCTCAAAAAGTTATAGTACTGGGCCACCACCTGGCTGCCCGGCCGGGAGAAATTCAGGGAAAAGGTGGGCATCTCGCCGCCGAGATAGTTAACCTTGAATACCAGTTCCTCGGGCAATGCTTCCTGGGTGCGCCATATTATCCAGCCGACGCCGGGGTACACCAGACTATATTTATGACCCGAGGCATTGATTGACCGTACCCGGGGCACCCGGAAATCCCACTCGATCTCCGGCTGCAGGAAAGGAGCGACAAAACCGCCGCTCGCCCCGTCCACGTGGATCGGTATATCCAGCCCCTTCTCGTCCTGCAGCCTGTCCGCCGCTTTGCCCTCAGCCTCACGCCGCTTGCGCCATCTTTTCAGCAACGCCATCCCACCCAGCATGGCTGCCTCACTGGAGCCGATCGTGGAAGTACCCACCGCATCCTCGCCATCGGGTGAATTCCACAGGCGCGCCACCATGTTGACGCAGCGCGACTCCAGCTCCGCCGTCTGCGTATATTCATCCTTGTCGGCAAGGTTCCTGGCGCAAGTCTCCGACATCAACCGGTCGGCCTCCGGCTCCATCCAGGTGCTGATGAATGTGGCCAGGTTCAACCTGGCGTTGCCGTCCAGCATCAGTTCATCGTGGATAAGGTAATAAGCCGTCTCCGGCAGCATCTCACCCTGGGGCATCTGATATTTGGGAACCTGCGCTTCCATGGCCCCGCGGGCAAAGGACGGGGTCAGCATTTCACTTATTTCTCCAAGGTCTTTGATATTTTTTTTCTTGTGCATTAAAACACTCCCTTTACGGCTGCCGCATCTGATGTCAATATGTCTTTTCCTTCATACCAATCCGTGCATAAGAAAAGCCCCCTTTGATCGGGGGCTTTCTCAATACATTGATTTGCGGATGCCATGAGCATCATTATTTATGGTCAAGGCTCTACCCCTATTTGAATGCCTCGGCGGAATTGACCTGCAGGATGCCCTTGTGTATCGCGTAACGCACCAGCTCGGCGCGCTTGTGCAGGTTGAGCTTCTCCATGATGTTGGCCTTGTGGGTTTCCACCGTTTTAACACTGATGTACAGTGGCTCGGCTATCTCGCGACAGGTATAACCCTCGGCCACCAGTTTCAGTATTTCGCGCTCGCGATCGGTCAGTGAACCAGAGTTCGACGCCGGCTCCCTGCCCTGCCGCTGCTTCTCCATGGAATTATCAACCATCATCTTGGTGATCGGAGGATAAAGGAAATAATCCCCCCGTGCGACCACCTGGATGGCGTTTATCAGATCGCTGTCGGCGGCCTCCTTGAGCAAATAACCGGTGGCCCCTGCCTGGAATGACTGAAACAGGTACTCTTCGTTGTTGTGTACTGTCAGAACCAGGACTTTTATGTCTTCGTCCCACTGCTTTATCTGCTTTGTTGCCTCAATGCCGTTCATGACCGGCATACCGATATCCATGAGCACCATGTCCGGGTGCAGCTCCTGAGTCTTCTGGACGGCATCGAATCCATTTTCCACTTCTCCGACGACCTCGATTTCATCCGAATCCCCAAGCAGCCGGATGAGTCCCGATCGTAGTAACGCATGGTCGTCGGCTATGAGTATCCTTATCTTTCTCACCGGATTTCCTCCTTGGAATCAATGGAGACTTCCAGCTCGATGGTTATCCCCTCATCGAATCGGTAATCAAACTGTTTCCGACTACCGACCTGTCCACTTGTCAATGAGGGGCCGGGGCTTGCCAGGTAAGAACCGCCGGTCTGCGGGCTTTGTCCTGTCCCTGGTTCGCCCCCGCACCTTTCAATAGCCATGTTAAACAGTGTGCCGCTTGTGTTTTCCTTAAGTCCATGCACGACTACCTGCTCAGGATGAGCTGCCCTTTATGCACTTTCCACCCTTCCAGATGACGTAAGAAGAAATGCCGGTTGCGGCTGTCAGCAGACCGAAAACCAGCGTGTCTGCGATGGGTGAGAAGATGAAACCTACTATCGTGAGCATCAGCAGGATAACCAGTACTATTCCAGAGAAGACCGAGGCTATGCCGAACGTGGTCTTCTCGACTGCCGAGAGACGCGCCACCGCTTTGGCCTCGTCTTTTTTGGCCTGGGCTTCGTCACTGGTTTTGGCTCCTCCTGCCGCCTGTCTTTTTCTTTCCCCGAACGTTATCTTGTCTGTGGTTGTCAGTTCACTTTCCATTTTAACCTCCCTTTTCTCGTTTGACCTTTTACTGGCTTTTTGCCAGCCTATTGCTCTCTCTCCAGGCCTTTCACTCCGAGATGGCACCTCGCGCACTGGGTATCCGACCCAAATGCGACGTTGTTTTTGGAGGAGTGGCACATGCCGCAGTATTTGCCTTCAGCCAGGCCTTTCATGTTGAAGTCCGCCTTGCTCTCAACGTTTTTCGCCTTCATCTCGAAGGTTTTGGTATGGCATGTGTCGCATTTGAACCCCATGTCCACCGCGTGGGTCTGGTGGCTGAAGATGACCGACTCCACGGTCTTCGTGTAGTAGATGTCCTTGGGGACGCTGCCCTGGTCTTGCCCGCTCTTGTCGTTGATATTTCCACCCGTATCCGGATTCTGGTTCTCGCTTTGAGCGCCAGTCGTTACGGCGACATCATCAGCGTATCCCGGGCTCTTGTACAGGACGAACCCCACGGCCAGGGTGGCAAGCAGAACTGGCAGCAGTATCAGTTTGTTTTTCATAACCACACCTAGCCTTTCGTGTAGAAGACGTTAGGCTTTACGCCCGTCTCGGGCCGTTGCACCCAGACCGCCTTTTCAACATCGTGGACCCGCTTGTAAACCTCGCTCTTCGGGTCCGAGAGATCACCGAAAATGCGAACCTTTGCAGGACATGCCGCGGCGCAGGCGGTAAGATCCTCGCCCTTGCTCAGCCGCGTGTCGAAGCAGAAGTTGCATTTATCAACAGCCTTGGTCTCTTCGTTGTAGTACCTGCCGTTGAACGGGCAGGCCGACATGCATGTCTTGCAGCCGATGCACTTTTCATTGTCCACCATCACGATGCCGTTCTCTTTGTTCTTGTAAGTCGCTTTTGTCGGACAGGCCCTCACGCAGGCGGGGTTATTGCAATGGTTGCAGAGGACCGGGATGAATTCGATCCTGCGGTCTTCGCTCTCGGGATGGACCTGCTCAAGGATCCTGGTGCGGTAACCGTACTCGGGTACATGGTTGGTCGCGGCGCACGCTTTGACGCAACGCTCACAATCGATGCAGTTGTCCTGCTGGATGAGCATGCTGTAATGCGGCTTGTAGGGATACTTGTCGGCAAACTCCTGGCGTGACGCAAAGACCTTGTCCACTACCGAAACAGCCGACAGGAGCGTGCCGCCCGCAAAAACTCCGGTGATGGCGAGGCCCAACTTCAGGAAAGTCCGGCGTTCCATTTCTGTTGCGCCCCTGCCCTCATCCTGATCGGGTTCTTTCGGCATGATGTGTGACTGTTTCATTACCATCCCTCCCTTCAGTGCGCTTCGCTTTTATGTCCGCTGAAGATCTTTTCTCCCAGCAGAAAGATGAGGCCCACCATGGCCAGGCCGCCGATAACGACCAGTATCTCGTGTATGCTGGGCGTGTAACTCAGAAGGCCCGGATATTCATTCACATCGAGCTCGTGCTGCAGTGGCACCACCTGTCCCACGATCACCAGGTCGTACCGCATAAAGAAGATGCCGAACATCATAAGTGCCGAGCTGAGCGCCATCATCCCAAGCTTCGTGCCTTTTGACCTGATGAAGAGTACCAGGGGAATGATCATGCCGATGCCTAACTCAAGCACCCAGAAGTTGAACGCGTAAGGACCGGTCAGAAGCGACTCGATTGCCGCCTGCTTGGCAGAGCTGCCTGCGAACCCCGTGATAAAATTCCACACGGTGAAGAAAAGGATCACCGCGATGAGCAGGATAGCGATCCTGGTCGTTACTTCAAGTGACCGCTTCATGGCCGGGTCAATTTTTTCGCCAACGATTTTGTAAGCAGTGATAGTGAAGAGGATGATTGCGCCAACGCCGGACATCATGGCTGAAGCAATAAAATAAATAGGCATGAATGGTCCGTACCAATATTCGTGTCCGCCGAGCATTCCGAAGACAGCGCCGAGGTTGCTGTTGGCCGCGATATCAGCGATGACGCCGACGAAACCGACTATCACCGCATAGCGATACTTCCGCTTCAGGAGCAGGTAGTATTCGACCGTGGCAAAAACCATAAATGCGCCGTACAGGGTCCCCATCCACCAGATGTTAGAGGTGAGATTAGGCGAGATCACATTGTAAATGGCCATGCGGAAAGGATTCTCGATCTCGAAAAAGATCACGAAGAAACCCGCCAGGATGGTTGCCACCGCCATGAAGACTGCACGCTTGGCAATCGGGGCCAGTACTTTGACTCCAAACACGTGCCCGATTGCCGAAACAATGCAGAGCCCTGTCGATGTGACGGCAAAAAAGACATATGTGGAAATGAGAATGCCCCACGGTATCTCTCGCGAAGCGCCATAAGCTTCCATTGACCCGATCATCTTGGCGTGAATCCCCGCTGCGGCTCCGACCCCCATAAGGATTACCATCAATAAAACCAGTAATCCATAGGATCTCTTCTCCAGAGCCTGCATCGCTTCCCCCGACCCCAATGGCAAATACGGCACTTCCGCTGTTTCCGTAGTAGCACTATCAGCCATGATTCCTCCCTTCTTGTCCTAAACCGTAGCCCTTTTATTTGTCAACCATTTTCGCCGGTTGTACTAGTATTATTACCCTTAGTGAAGAAGAGTTAGAATCGGGGAAATCTACCAAAGGCATGGGGTTTTGTCTCTAGTTGGCATGGGGGTTTTCCTTACTGCGCTCAGGAAATACCCTATGGGGCACTCGGGTTTATTACCTACTTAATTACGAAATTACTAATTAACCCCTACATTACACGCGACCGCCGAAGCTCGGGTCGCGCATTTCTGATATGTAGTTTTTGCCTGCAAATGTCTAGTTTTTAGAGGTTGTGATGCCGCTCGCAAGCGTCCCCGAACCGCCCTCATTTAAGTAATAAATAAAACTTATTAAGTCAACTAAGCTATACCCTTTGTTTTGGTATAGTTTTAATCAGGCATAATTGATGTAATAAAGATAGTTAAAACGGTCAACTAAACTAGAGGCTTTTTATCGTAACGTTTTAAGAATGTCAATATTCAGTCTTTTTATTAAGTAAACATACAGGTTGGAATTTCTTCAAGGTTGCGTTTAATTGACAAATACTACTCATTGAAGAAGAATAAATTGTCTGTGATGCAATTAGTTTGATATTGGAGTGAAGGGGCGGGTTTGAACATATATCGAATTGATCGAGCGCCGGATTGATCGCTATGGAAGTTACTGAACATTTTGCCTGTCTGGGCTGAAGCGGGGTTCTGGGGTCTCGTCGCAGGATCGGCGCTGCTATTCGGCGCGCTCACCGGCTGGTTTATCGACCTCCCGAAGCGCATGATTGCCGGAATCATGGCATTCGGTGCCGGTGTGCTCATCTCAGCGCTATCCATCGACCTGATGAGCGACGCCTTTGAACTCGGTGGTTTCGATTCTTCAGCGATAGGCTTTCTCGGCGGCGCGTTGTTGTTTACCGCAGCCACCTGGTGGCCAGACCACCGGGGCGCAAGAGGGCGCAAGCACCATGGCAAGAATCAGGTTCGGCAGCCGAGCGAGAATGATTTCAGCGGCAGCGGCAGAGCTATCGCAATAGGCGCGCTTATCGATGGCATCCCCGAATCCATCGCCATAGGCGTCAGCATGATCGCGGGAGGAACGGTAAGCGTCGTAACCGTCGTGGCGATCTTTCTTTCGAATTTTCCCGAGGGACTTTCCAGCTCCGCCGGCATGAAGAAAGCGCGACGTTCAGCCTTTTATGTTTTTTCGCTATGGACCGGTATCACCGTCATTTCCAGTATTGCCGCCCTGACCGGCTACGCGGTCTTCAGCCACTTCTCCGCCGATGTCAACGCTGTCTCACTGGCGGTCGCCGCCGGCGCCATCCTGGCCATGATCGCCGATACGATGATTCCGGTGGCGTTCCACGAAGATCATGAATTCGCGGGCCTGATCACGGCTGTCGGTTTTTTGCTGGCTTTCGTGGTGAGCAAGATCGGCGGATTGACCTGAACTGACATACAGGAATAGCTTGTGTCCCTTTAATTATGGTCCAACAGTACTCGTCTCGGCTTCATCCATTGTTTCCGCCGTGCTTGTCGAGATCCGGGTAGTGGCTCCGCTCTTTAAGTCCTTCAGGAAGATGTCCGCTTTCTTGTTCGTGTCATCCGGGATCAGGTTGCCGGCCTCAGAGACGAAGGCTATAAAAAGCCCGTCAGCGGAGATGCTCGCAAGGTCACTCTTGCCATTGGACTGCACTCCCGCTGTGTTTGTCGATACCCTGGTAATGGCGCCGGTCTGCGTATCCTTGACAAAAATATCCGTCTTGCCGGAAGTGGTATTGGTATCTCCCGGCACCAGGTTCGGAGCGTCTGAGCTGAAAGAAACCAGCCGGACGTCGGCTGACAATGTTACGGATTTATAACTGTCCTCAGTCCCCTGTGCGCCGGCGGCATCAGTAGAAACCAGGGAAACCGCACCGGTCTGCGTATCCTTCAGGAAGATGTCACGTTTGCCGTTTTCGTCTCCAGGAACAAGGTTGGCCGCGCCGGAATCAAAAGCAACGTAGCGCCCGTCGACGGAGATGGCCAGCGAGCCGAAGCCACTCGTATCGTTCCCCTGTCCCCCGGACGCGTCGGTCGAGACTCTCACAAGCGCGCCTGTCTGCATGTCCTTGAGGAAGATATCCGTCCTGCCGTTCGTGTCGTCCGCGACCAGGTTTGAGGCGTCGGACATAAAGGCGACAAAACGGCCGTCGGCGGAGATGGCGGGATCGTCGCTGTAATCGTCACCCCGCTCGCCCCCGGTACCGCTCGACGCCAGCGTGACGGCGCCCGTCCGTGTGTCCTTGATGAAAATATCGGACATGCCGTTGGAGTCTCCCGGAACGATGTTCGAGGCGCCGGAATTAAATGCGACAAAACGGCCGTCGGCGGAGATGGCGGGATGCTTGCTCTCACGATCCCCCTGAGCGCCGGCGGCATCAGTGGATATCCTTTTGGTCTCGCCTGTCTGCGTATCCTTTAAAAACACGTCCGGACAGTTGATATTGGTGCCGCTGGCAGCCGTGCAGGTGTTATTGGTATCGCCCGGCACCAGATTCGAGGCTATCGACTCGAATGCCACGAAGCGCCCGTCGGCGGAGATGGCTGGGTAGTCGCTATCCTTGTTGCCGGCAAGCCCATTCGAGTCGGTGGACACCCGGGTAGTCACACCTGTACCGGTGTTCTTGACGTAGATATTGTGGGCGCCGTTGGTGCGACTTACCACGAGGTTGGTGGCGTCTGACATAAAGGCCACCAGGCGCCCGTCGGCGGAAATGGCTGGGTGGCTGCTGTTGGCGTCCGACTGCATTTCCGGCGGAACCCCGGTTATTACCCTTTTTTCCGTTGTTGTTTCGAAATTAAGCCCGCCGCAGCCGGAAAGCGGCATGACAAAAAGAAAGATATAAGACAGAACCGCGAAGAGCGGCACGGATTTCCTGCTGTATGAAAAAGTTCTCATTTCCGGCAAAGCTGCTGAGCCCCCATTACTGACCCAGCATCCAGGAGAAGCTTCTCTCGCCGACGCCGCCGACGCCACGCATCTTCAGTGTGATGCTTTTAGGCATGGGCTTCTGAGGATCGAATTTGAGCACACCCTGACGATGAAGGCCTCCCGGGCCATCTCCCTCCCAGGCCGTCGGCCCGACTTCTTTACCATCCGTGCCAACGATAACCGCGGCCTGCTCCATGTCTTCACCGAGGTCACCGTTCTGGGCATCCATCGTCACACTGAAACTCCAGGTCGCAGCATCCCCGGTCATATTCCGGGGAGTCACGGTGACTGTCACCTCGCCGGCAGTGCTCGTCTGGGAAACAAAGCTGGAGTCCGTCCCGGCGTTTTCCTGCTCCTTTGATTCGTTTCCGCAGGAGACTATAGCCGGCGCCATGAAAATGAGCCCGACGGCGAGCAAAATAAACAACGCTTCTGAAATTTTGTTTTTTCCGTGCATGATCGATTCTGACTTTGGTTGAATCCTGCTGGCGACACTGCCCGAACCCTGAATAAAATATCAGAAACAGCACCGGCGGTCGACCCGGAACCTGTGATTGCGCAATCTCCCTGACGTTCTCTGACATTCTCGAAACAGCTCTTATGCTGTGTTATTTTTCAAAACGCACCGTTAACGCCAGGGTAAAAGATCACCCGCGACGGCGGTCATCGTCTGAAACAAGGCAAAAGAGCCTTGTTTATTACATAACCCGTATTTCTTTCCCCGGTTACAGGTGATAAACTTAATTTTGCAAAAGCCACTTCGCGGGGGTGCGAAATGACACGCAGCGTCAAGGGGGGACGGCGACCAGTCGTCTTTTGGGCGATCTGTCCGGAATGTTTAACCTATATCTGGGTCGATGGATCCGCGATCGCGGACGAAATCGCGGCAGCCTGCCCTTATTGTGACAAGCCCATTTCACTTCAGGGTGGTAGCGAACTCGCGAATAGCTGCAAGCAGCTCCAGGGTTTGCTGGAAGACGTCGAACGCCAGATTTCCCTGATTCCGGCCGCCATAGATGTACATCGTTTTCTCTTCGAACAGGTCGAATATATCGCGGCCGCCTTCAACGACAGGCTGGACGAGATCCAGGAGGAAAAGGACCTCGATCTCGAGCCGGCGGCCGGGGAGGCCAAGCCGACGAGTTAATCCGGGGCGCCCGGGGTATAATCTGTGGCAATGGAACCGAGCCAGACCACTGAAGCCCCGTATAGTCTGTCTTTTGAAGGCGTCCTGACATTTCTTGGCTCTAACCTTGCCCGTGGATTAAGCCATGACGAGGCTGCCGCCAAGCTGGCGCGCTCCGGTCCCAACCAGCTTCCTTCCCCTCCCCGTACAAGCCGGCTAAAACTCCTTCTCGATCAGTTCCGCAGCGTGCTGATCATCGTTCTGCTGGTCGCCGCCGCGCTCAATCTCGCCATCTGGATTCTTGACGATAAGGGCGGGCTTCCCTATGACACCATCGTTATCATGGCCATCGTCCTTGCCAACGCCGCCCTGGGTTTTTTCCAGGAACACAAGGCTGAGAGAAGCCTGGAAAAGCTCAACGAGCTGAGCAGTCCCGTGGCGACGGTTATTCGCGATGGCACACGCAGACGCATCCCGGCCGCCGGACTGGTCGTGGGAGATATCCTGGTACTCGTCAGGGGAGACAAGGTATCAGCCGACGGACGCCTGTGCGAGGTGAATTCCCTGGAGACAAACGAAAGCGCTCTGACCGGAGAAAGCGCCACAGTCCTCAAATCGGTCATACCCCTGGATGCTGATACACCGATGGCCGACCGCGTCAACATGGTCTACGCGGTAACAACGGTTATCAGCGGCCGCGCGCTAGTGGTCGTAACGGCTACGGCGGGTGACACCGAGGCAGGCAAGATAGCGACCCTGATTCAATCAACTCCGAACCGTGATACTCCGCTTAAAAATAACCTCGATCAGCTGGCGAAACGTCTGGCGATCATAATTCTCCTTGTTTCTGGTGTGGTCTCGGCGGCCGGCCTGTTCGTCGTGGGCAGTATCGACTGGAAGAATGTCCTTACCCTTCTGCTTTTCAGCGTCGCGCTGGCGGTTGCCGCCATTCCGGAGGGCCTGCCCGCGGTCGTAACCGGATCGCTGGCGCTGGGTACGCAGAGAATGGCGAAACGCAAGGCCGTAATACGCAAGCTGCCCGCAGTAGAGACCCTCGGAAGCACGACCGCTATTTGTTCGGACAAAACAGGAACACTGACCGTCGGTGAAATGACCGTTCGCGAGATCATGGTATCTTCGGAGACGATTACCCTGGGAGGCGCCGGCTACAGGCCGGAGGGAGAAATCGAGGGCTCGCCCGAAGCCCTTGATGCGGCCACTATCATGGCGATGAGCGCGGTGCTCTGCAATGACGCGACGATTCATGAGACAGGCATGGGACGCTGGACGGCGATAGGCACTCCTACTGAGGCCGCGCTGATGACGATGGCGGCCAAGCTCGGACTCGACGCTTCGTTCTTAAGAGAGCAGAACCGTCGTCTTGCGGAAGAGCCCTTCTCCTCTGAGAACAAGAAAATGACCGTCATCGTCAGCTCCGGTGGTGGCGGTGGTGTCCTGCATTCAAAAGGAGCTCCGGAGCGGATAATTCCCTTATGCACCAGCATGATGGATGGCGGCCGGTCTGTTCCCCTGACCGACGAAGAGCGGCGGCGGCTTACGGATACCGCTGAGGATATGGCCGGTAGAGCCCTGAGACCGCTGGCGGTCGCATCCAGGCAGGTAGATACCGAAACCAGCTCTGACGTATCTTCCTCTGAACACGATCTCGTCTTTCTCGGGCTCGCCGGGATTTACGACCCACCGCGGCCGGAAGCACGGGCGGCGATAGACAAATGCCGCCAGGCCGGTATCCGGGTCTTCATGGTCACGGGAGATCATCGGGCGACCGCCGAGGCCATCGCCTCCGAACTCGGGATCAGCGAAGGATCGATGACCGGGCCCCAGATCGACAGTGTTGACGACAACGAGCTCGAGAGGCTGATCGATAGCACACATGTTTTTGCGCGCGTGTCGCCCGGTCACAAGGTGAGAATCGTCACCGCGCTGCAAAAAACAGGGCATACCGTGGCGGTCACGGGTGACGGCGTCAATGACGCGCCTGCGTTGAAACGTGCTGACATCGGGATTGCGATGGGGCTTTCCGGCACCGATGTCGCCAGGGAGGCTGCCGACATGGTACTTCTGGATGACAACTTCGCGACAATCGTCGCCGCCGTCGAGGAAGGCCGCAGCATTTTCACAAATATAAGGAAATTCCTCGGCTTCCTGCTTTCCGCGAATTCCGGACTGGTGCTGACTCTTTTCCTCGGAGTCCTGTTCGCGTCCCCGCTCGGCCTGCTGGATAACGGCCGGCTGATTTTACCGCTGCTGGCGGTGCAGATACTCTGGATAAACCTCGTAACCAACGGACCGCCCGCACTGGCGCTGGGCGTTGACCCCAGGGAGCCTGGGGCCATGCTGGCCCCGCCGCGGCCCAGAAGCGAATCGGTCGTCAATCGGGATGTTCTGGTATTGACGGTCTTTGTAGGACTGGTGTCCGGCATCGGTGGCATCCTGGTACTCAACGCTTACTTCCCCGGGGGCTTTCTTACCATGAGGGAAAATGTGGATATCGAGTATGCCCGGACGATGACTTTTGTCGTGCTGACCCTGTTCCAGCTTTTTAACAGCCTGAATTTCCGCAGTCTGAAAGACAGCGTCCTCAATCGCAAAATATTCGGCAATCCATGGTTGTTGGGAGCTTTGGCTCTGTCCACCCTGATGATGATAGCCGTCGTGCACCTGCCTCCCCTGCAGGTCGCATTTCACACCAGAAGCCTCCTGACCTCGGACTGGCTGATCGCAACAGCAGTCGCCAGCTCGGTGCTTTGGACGGTAGAGTTGTTCAAGGTTGCCGTCCGGCGCGGCAGGTAAGCTGCTACAGGGAACCGGTCGCCGCGCAGGATCGTCAGGGAACACCCCCACTTGTGCTTGCTGTAATATAACCACATGATCCGCCTAACACCTGAAGCAAATCCACAGGTTGTCGCAGTCAGCCATCAGGCGCGGCGCGACGGCGCGCTGGAAGACATCCCGGAATCCGTGGCCGACAGCGTACGAGTTGCGCTCGCGGACACCGGAATCGATCAGCTCTACAGCCATCAGGCACAGGCTTTCGAGATGGTCGGGGCGGGTGATAATGTGGTGGTTACCACAGCGAGCGCGAGCGGAAAGTCCCTTTGCTTCAACCTGCCTGTACTCGACGGGCTGGCAAAAAACAAAAAGGCCAGGGCGCTATATCTGTATCCCACCAAGGCGCTGACCCAGGACCAGGTGCGCAAGGTCCAGAGACTTGGGCTGCCTTTCATCCGGCCGGGCGTATACGACGGCGATACGCCCTCCGACGACAGGCCGCAGATAAGGCAACGCGCAAACATACTGTTCACCAATCCCGACATGCTGCACATGGGCATACTGCCACACCGGGACTCCTGGGAGGATTTCTTCTTCAACCTCAAGTTCGTGGTCATCGATGAAGCCCACAGCTATCGCGGCGTCTTCGGCTCCCACGTGGCCAACGTTATCCGGCGCTTAAGAAGGGTCTGTGATCTTTATGGAAGCAATCCGCAGTTCCTGCTGACGACCGCGACCATCGCCAACCCCGTCGAGCTGGCGGCTTCGCTGACCGGTCTCGATTTCAGGCTGGTGGCCCGTGACGGTTCACCTCGCGGCGAGCGGCAGATCGTCTTCTGGAATCCGCCGCTGATAGATGAGGCGCTCGGGATCCGTCGAAGCATGCTGGCCGAAGCCGCGGGCCTGTTTGCCGACCTGTTGAGTAGTGGCATCAAGACCATCGTGTTCACCCGTACGCGCAAGGGCACGGAGCTGGTGTACAAGTATGCGGTACAACGGCTGGAGGAAATCGCGCCCGGGCTGGAAAAAAAGATTTCTCCCTATCGTGGAGGATACACGCCGGGGCAGCGCCGCGAGATCGAGGAAGGCCTTTTTGAGGGACGGTTGCTCGGTGTCGTCTCCACCAACGCCCTGGAGCTTGGCATCGACGTTGGGGGAATCGACGCGGTGCTATCCGCGGCCTTTCCCGGTACCGTAGCCAGCCTCTGGCAGCAGTGGGGCCGTGCCGGCCGCGGCGCTCAGCCCAGTCTGGCCGTTTTCATGGCGGGTCAGGATGCGCTTGACCAGTTCTTCGCGCTTCACCCGGAGGAACTGCTCGAGCGAGACGTCGAGTCGGCCATCCTCGATTTTCAAAACGAACAGATTTATACCGGGCACCTGGGAGCGGCCGCCTTTGAATCTCCGCTCGACCAGGCCGACGAGCGCTTCTTCGGAAAGAAAATGTCCTCCGTGGCCGCCGCAATGGAAACCAGGGGTGAGTTAAGAAGGCGGAAGGGTCGCTATATCTGGGCCCGTCCGGAATTTCCCGCGGCTTCGATCCACCTGCGTTCCTCGTCGTCCGATTCCTTTTCCATCGTCGTCGAGGAGACGGGCGCGGTTCTCGGTGAAGCGGAGGCGGAACGTGCTTTCGTCTTCGTACACCCCGGGGCTATTTACATGCACCTGGGCGAGACCTACCAGGTACGTCATCTCGATATCGACGGCAGAGTAGCGGTGGTCAGGCCTATCCTGGCCGATTACTACACCCAGCCGAAGAAGGAGACCTCGGTTGAGATCTCAGACAGGGAGCTGCTGAGAACCGCAGGCGGCGTGCAACTGTCATTCGGCCGGCTGCTGGTGACGGA
>JBBAAB010000013.1:0-15223 GCA_041658445.1 Thermoleophilia bacterium | reverse complement strand
AATAGCTGCCGGGCGCCACGAAATGGCCCACCTTGGGCACGTGGAAGGTCACCGTTGTGTTTGCCGGCAGGGTCGTTGCGGCGGCTACGCCGGTCGAGGCGTCGACTCCCGAGGCTATATCGACCGCGACTACGGGAAGTCCCTGGTTCTCCGATGCGGAGCGGGCGATTCTAATGAATTCGGCCGCTTTACCGCGAGGCTCATCGGAAAACCCCGTGCCGAAAATCGCGTCAACGATGATGCAGTCCGTGGAAAGCGCGCGCTTGAGGGCCGCAGTACCGGGAGCGTGTATGACTTCGAGTCCCATTTTCCCGAGAATCTTGAGGTTTACCAGGGCGTCGCCCCGATATTCACGGGGGGGCGCGACGGCAAGGACCTGCACGTCGGCCCCGGCCTCGATCAGATGCCGCGCGGCCACGAAACCGTCGCCGCCGTTGTTCCCCTTGCCGGCCAGCACCACAAAGCAATGATGTTCACAAAAATGTTCAAGCAGGTGCTCGGCCACCGCCATGCCGGCCCGCTCCATCAGAACGGTTCCTGGAATTCCCAGGCCCCGTATAGCGGCCGCGTCCGTACGGCGCATCTGACCGGCTGTATATACAGGAAGAAAATGAGACGCGATTACTTCGTTCAGATCAGCCATTGGTCCTCCCCTGTTTATGAATCTGCACTATTGCGTAGCTATTGCACGTTCATGATCCCGGGATCAGGGCCTGTCTCTGGATGCACCGGCGTCCGGCAACACTTCGCCGCCCGGTACACAGGCGACCGCCACGGATACCGAAACGGCTCCGCAGTGGCTCATGGATAACGACAGGGGGCCTGCATCCAGCCGGTCCGCGGCTTTTTTCATGGAGCCGCTTACGCGCACGTCCGGCTTTCCTCCCGAACCGATCTCGATTTCACGCCAGGACAGCACGCCTGTGCCCAGCGCCTTACCAACCGCCTCCTTGGCGGCGAACCTGGCCGCGAAGTGTTGCACGGGGTTTGGCCGCGACCGGCAATAGGCCGCTTCACCCTGCGTGAAGACGCGCTCAACCAGACCCGGGTGCCTCTTGAGGGCACGGGCGAAGCGCTCGTTTTCGATTATGTCTATGCCTACCAGCACGTCAGGAGGATGTCAGCACCTTTCAAACGCAATTATTCCATCGATGGGGAAGTAAATAAACCAGGCAGCCAGAATCGTGCCACCTTGGTGATGGACGTCTCTATTCGACCGTGACCGTTTTGGCGAGGTTGCGGGGCTGGTCCACGTTGCAGCCTTTCAGGCGGGCGATGTAGTAGGCGAGCAGCTGCAGGGGAACAACGGAGAGCAGGGGCGACAGCATCTCCGAGGTTTTGGGGATGAACATCACATCGTCGCTGTAATGCGCGATGTCGGTGTTACCCTCGCTGGCGACGGCGATGACCGATGCCCGGCGAGCCCTGACCTCCTCCATGTTGGACACCACCTTGCTGTAAACATGGCCATCGTTGGCGACCACTACGACCGGGGAGCCTTTTTCGAGCAGGGCGATAGGTCCGTGTTTCATCT
Source organism: Thermoleophilia bacterium (assembly GCA_041658445.1). Classification (GTDB taxonomy): domain Bacteria; phylum Actinomycetota; class Thermoleophilia; order BMS3ABIN01; family BMS3ABIN01; genus JBAZWE01. The sequence goes on along the minus strand of JBBAAB010000013.1, from coordinate 13,689 downwards.
CTCCGGCGGCGTACGCTTCCGTGGGTATGTATGAGATCTCCTTGAGCTTCAGAGCCCCCTCCAGGCAGACCGGCAGGCCGACGCCCCGGCCCAGGTAGAGAAAGAACGGCTGCTGGTAATAACGCTCGGCGATCTCGAGGGCACTGGATTCGGTCCTCAAATATTCTCTCATCAGACCAGGGATGGAAGCGAGTTCGGTTGCGATAATGGCGATCTTTTCCGTCGGGAGGGTTTTCTTGACCTGTGCCAGGTAGAGGGCCAGCAGATGGATAGCGGCAATCTGGGCGACATGGGTCTTGGTGGCCGCCACACCGATCTCGAGGCCCGCCCGTGTATACAGAACCCCGTCCGCGTCACGGGTGGCCTGGCTGCCCATTATGTTGGTGATGGCGAGCACCTTGGCGCCCAGCTTGCGGGCCTGGCGCATGGCCACCAGAGTGTCGGCGGTCTCCCCCGACTGCGAGATGCCGACTACCAGGGTCGTCGGTGAGAGGACCGGCTCTCGGTAACGGAACTCGGAGGCGACATCAAGCTCGACAGCCACCCGCGCCCAGTTCTCCAGAACGTAGCGGCCCACCATGCCCGCGTGGTATGAAGTGCCGCAGGCGACGATGTATATCTTGTCTATGCCGGCCAGTTCCTCGTCGGGTATGTCAAGCTCTTCCAGCACGACACCGCCTTCCCCGGTAAGGCGTCCGGCCAGCGTATCGGCCAGCGAGTCGGGCTGTTCGAATATCTCCTTGCGCATGAAGGTCTCATAACCGCCCTTCTCGGCCGCCTCGGCATCCCAGTTCACCCGCGTGACCTCGCGATCGAGCGGCTTTTTCTCAAGATCCATGATCTGCACACCGTTAGGAGTCGCGACAAACAGTTCGTCGTCGTTGATGATCATCACGTCGCGCGTCTCTGCCAGAAAGGCGGGAATGGCCGAGGCGATGAAGTTCTCTCCCTTGCCGATGCCGATCAGCAGCGGGCACTCCTTGCGGGCGCCGGCGATGAGGTCCGGGTGGTCGCCATGAATGGCGCAGAAGGCGTAATGGCCGTGGATCTCTCCGACCGTCAGACGGACAGCCTCCAGCAGATCACCTTTATAGTACTTTTCGATGAGATGCGAGATGACCTCCGCGTCGGTCTCCGAGGTGAACTTATGCCCTTCCGCGGTGAGTTCTTCGCGCAGTCTCTTGTAATTTTCGATGATGCCGTTCAGAACGATCGAGATCTTTCCGGTGCAATCGCTATGGGGATGGGCGTTAGCGGTGGAAGGACGTCCGTGTGTTGCCCAGCGGGTATGGCCCAGCCCGAGCCGAGCTGCGGATTTACCGTTGCCGGCCAGCTCCTTCTCCAGGCTGTCGAGGTTTCCGACCGCGCGGATTACCTCGATCCGGCCGTCGTTCATTACGGAGACTCCGGCTGAGTCATAGCCGCGGTATTCGAGTTTTCTCAAGCCCTGGTAAAGGATATCCGTGCAGGGTCTCGGTCCCACGTAAGCGATAATTCCACACATTTTAAGAAAGAAGCTCCTGATTCAAGGTTTCTCGTTCATGCATATGATAAGCCATACGTGCGGGGGAAAGGTAATTATGGGCCGACTACGCCGAGGCTGTTTTCGACCTCGGATACGATTCCAGCGCAGATTTCATCGCAAAGTACCAGCGTCGTGGCCTCGACCATGACCCTGACGACCGGCTCGGTTCCCGAGGGACGTACCAGCACCCTGCCTTCGTCTCCCAGGCGGATGGTCTCGGTCTCGACCTTTTCCCAGATTCCGGTAGCTTTCTTCAGCCCGGTCATGTCCGCGACCCGCACGTTCACAAGTTTTTGGGGCAGGCGCACCATGATTTTCGCCAGATCTTTTAATGGGGCGCCGGTTTCTGTCATGGCCTGCAGCAGCAGCAGCGCCGTAGCCAGGCCGTCACCGGTCGTGCCGGTCTCAAGGTTGATCAAATGCCCCGACTGCTCGCCGCCGAAACCGTAGCCGCCGGCGAGCATGTCCTCAAGAACATAGCGGTCGCCCACGGCCGTGGTCCTGACCTCGATGCCCAGTTCCTTCATGGCCAGGTGGAACCCGAGGTTGGTCATGACAGTAGTGACTATCGTGTTTTTAGGCAGCTTTCCCTTTTTTTTGAGGAAGTTGCCGCAGATCGCCATGATGAAATCGCCGTCGATCACGTTGCCGCTGGCGTCGATTGCGATGACACGGTCGCCATCGCCGTCGAAGGCGAGGCCGACATCGAAACCGCCGGCCAGCACTTCGTCCCGCAGTCCGTGAACGTGGGTGGAGCCGCAGCCGTCATTGATGTTGAAACCGTCCGGCCTGTCGGCGATTATCGTGGCACGGGCGTTCAGCTTATGGAAGGCCAGAGGCGCGCTTTCGTAAGTGGCGCCGTTGGCGCAGTCGATCAAAATACGCAGTCCGGAAAGATCGAGATCGCATCTGGCGAGCAGGTGATCCACGTAGACCTCGTAGGCGTTCTTGAGATAATCGACAGCGCCGGGGTCGTCGGGCGCGGCTGGACGTTCCTCGCCGGTCAGGCATCGCTCCATCTCGACTTCCTGTTCGTCGGTGAGTTTGAAACCCGAGGCGCCGAAAAACTTGATGCCGTTGTCCTGGTAAGGGTTATGGGAGGCGGAGATCACCGCGCCGGCGTCGGCGTTCTGATCGACCACCAGGCTGGCGACCGCGGGGGTGGGGATTACGCCCGCCCGGATCGGCTCGCCGCCCGCCGAGCTGATGCCGGCGATTAGGGCAGCCTCAAACATCGGGCCCGAGACGCGGGTGTCGCGCCCGATCAATATACGCGGCCTGGCAGCGGGAAGGACCGCTACGGCTGCTCTCCCGGCGGCCAGCGCCAGGTCGGCGGTAAGCACCCGGTTCGCCGCTCCCCTTATTCCGTCGGTACCAAAAAATTTACGAGACAAAAAGCGCCTTTCTCATCAGATCAACCAGAAGATGGACAAAGATTATAACCGATTCCGCCGCTGGCGGCGGGGCATGCCCATAACAGGCAGATGAGCCGGCAGGGATCGTGCCTCTAACCATGCAAGTTGTGCAGTAGCAGGTCCCTCAGCGCGTAAGTATCCGGATCCACGATCCTGCCGGTGTTGTTCAGGTGGGTGATGTTGATATCGATTGCCGTGAGCACGGCGCGGTCGACGTTTTCGCGGGCGAGCTCTCTAAGCTCCTGTACCCAGTCATGCTGCCGGGTCGGCTCCATGACATCGGAAAGATAAAAAACCTTGTCAGAGAGGCTCATATCCGGGTGGCCGGCGGTATGCCAGAGCACGGCGCTGATTACCGCCGTGTCGGTGACGCCCAGTTCACGCGAGGCGATTTCCGCGGCCACTTTCCCGTGCAGAAGCACCGGACTCATGCGGTCGACTTCCCGCACCGGCAGCCCCAGCTCTTCGGCGCTCGCAACCAGCTCCTCGTTAGACAGCTCGCGGGCGCAGTCATGCAACAGGGCCGCCATTCTCAGCGGCGTCCGATCAACACCGTGCTGGTCAGCAAGCTCGGTGACCGTTTTGAGCACACTCATGCTGTGAAGGAAACGCGGCGCCGTCACGCACTCTTGTAGCCATTTTCTCAGCTCATCTTCCATCACTTAATATTATCGCAGTTTTTGCGGACCGGTGTCATTCCTTTTTTGAAGGATACCTATTGTCAGATTGAAATAAGACGCTTTTGGGAAAGTGTCATGTGAGTGTATGACGCAAAACCCGAGAAGCAGAAGTGGAGGATTTGTGACTGAAAAGAAAGCAGGCTTTCGCAGGATAAGCGAGGAGGCGGTACGGACCAGAACTGAAAAAGGCTGGGAGGAGTGGTTCGGAATTCTGGATGCCTGGGGTGCTCCCGAACAGGGCCACTTCCAAAGCGCCAAACACCTCCGCGAAGAATACGAAATCAGTCCCTGGTGGGCTCAAGCGGTAACCATTCGCTATGAATGGGAGCGTGGTCTGAGGGAGGGTTAAGCCCCCAGGAATTTTTTCTCTACGAACGGCGAGGTCATCGCCGCCAGTAGGGCGTAATACGAGGGTATGAAAGTGAGCCTGTTGCCGACGGTGACGCCGGGCCTCAGGCTTTCCGGCGGGTCGCAGGCGACCGTCAGGTAGTCGCTGCTGGTCTCAACAGGCGTGATGCCCTCATGATAAGGGATCAGGCTCGCGGAGCCCGTATCCTGGCAGCCAAAATCAACCAGGGCCTGTGTCCTGCCCGCTTTTTCATAAACCTCAAGCACGACGCCCTCCAGTAAAAAAGCGTCTCGATGAGCTTTCGGCAGATAAAGGTCGCCGGCTTCTCCGGATGGGATTCTTCCCAGCAGGATGACCTCGCCGCAACGAAGCTCGGTCAACGGGCCGAAAAGCGCGTCCATGCCACCTGCCTCACCACTTATACCAATCATCAACTTAAGCAGGCCGGAACCACCCGCCGAGATGACAGGCAGTGCTTGCCCCTCCTTCATCTTGAGCCGCCAGTGCAGTTGCTGCGCCAGATGAGTAAAGGTTGCCAGGGCTTTTCCCAGCGGCGCCGACTCGCGGGCGCAGGCGGCGTTGGTGGCAATGCCGACCAGCTCGCTATCAGCCAGCTCTGTCAGCAAAGCCGCCTCCTCGACCGCCAGCTCCGCTGGCACACCCTCGCGGCAATCGCCGGTTTCCACCATGAGGCAGAGGCGCACCGGACGAGTAATGCTCAAACCGAGAAGAGCCATCGCCTGCTGGAGCGATGAGACGAAATGGATGTCTGCCGATGCGTCCAGTTGTCTGCCCGCGACTGGCGAGCGCAGCAGTTCCAGTTCGACGCCGGGAAAGTGGCGCCGCAGGTTGGCGATGCTTTCGACGCGCGAATCGGCCAGGGCGGTGGCTCCACCCGCCAGCATCGCCTCCGCGACCAGCTCATTACCGAGACAGCCCTTGGTGACGCCCACCAGTCTCAGGCCATGCGGTTTGATCAGTTCGGCGACCAGGCTGGCATTTGCCTGGATTTTAGCTAAATCGATTGTCAGTTTTGGCATGGGAGAGGTTCGGCTTTGGTCTGTGGAACATCAACCGGTCAAATTAACGGTACGAAGAAAGAAGATAGCATCCGCGCCTGGAGAAAAAAAGAGGATGGCGGAAACTCCGCCATCCTGAAAATCCAGCCGTTGTGACCGGGCCTTTAGCGCTTCGAGAACTGCGGACGCTTGCGTGCGCCCTTCAGGCCGGCCTTCTTGCGTTCGACCTTGCGTGAATCCCTGGTGAGGAAACCGCCTACGCGAAGCTCTTTCCTCAAGGAATCATCCGCCTGGAGCAGCGCCTTGGCGATACCATGCTTGAGTGCTCCCGCCTGCCCGCCGACGCCGCCGCCGGTGATATTAGCGGAAACGTCAAAACGGCCTTCAGTGCCGGTGGTCGCAAGCGGCATCCGCACTTCCGTGCGCAGCCGGGGACGTCCGAAATATTCATCTACCGGCCTGTTGTTCACCGTCATCTTGCCATCGCCGGGAGTGAGAATGACCCGGGCGATAGAGGTCTTGCGCTTGCCGGTTGCTGTATATCTAACCAAGTTGCATCTCCTTCGGTTTCTGGGCCTCATGGGGATGCTCGGGGCCAGCGTAAATCTTGAGCTTTTTCAGCTGTGCCCGGCCGAGCCGGTTCTTGGGCAGCATACCCTTGACCGCGAGACGGATAACATGTTCCGGTCTTTTGGTCATCATCTCGGCCAGGGTCCTCTGCTTCAGGCCGCCCGGATAGCCGGTATGCCGGTAATAAATCTTGTTCTCCATCTTCCGTCCGGTGACGGCGATGCGTGAGGCGTTGACTACAACCACGAAATCTCCCGTGTCGATGTTGGGGGTATATACAGGCTTGGTCTTGCCTCTGAGTGTATCAGCAATGCGCGTAGCCAGACGGCCAAGGCGTTGGTCCTTGGCGTCGACGACGAGCCAGTTTCGCTCGATGTTTGAAGGTTTTGCGACGTAAGTCTTCATAGGCATCCTAATTGGGCGCAACGATGGATGTTAGAGCAAAATATGGCGGCTGTCAAATATTGTAGACTCTGGGCATCACGGGAGTGAAGCTGAAAAAAACCGACTTTCCCCGGACGGCTACAAATGGTCAACGCTCGGGCGTAAACTAAAGAGTATGAACACGGAAACGAACCAGGCATGAGCAGCAATGTCAGAACCAGGGTTCTGATTATAACCGGAGAATCCGCTCACGAGCCGGAAGCCATCGCCGATGACACGGGACGCGAATCTGCGGGGCAAGGGGTGGCTTCAGCAACCGGGTCAGTTGGCGCCGGGCCGTATCACCGTGCCTGGACACTGGCCGAAGGGCTCTCCCGCGTCTGTGATGTGATTCTTGCCGTTCCGGAAAAAACCGGCCCTTCACACCCGGGTTTTGCGGTCGTATATTACACTCGCCGCAACATCGGTTTGCTGGCGAGCGCGTCCGAAGTGGTAATCTGTGACAGGGAAGTGCTCGAAAGCAATCCGCTCCTGTCCGAGACGTCCCTGCCTTTGGCGGCAAGTTTGAAGAATCTTGCAGGCGGCGATATTGATTCTGTCCTTGCAGGCAGGGCCACCGAAAGCAACATGGAGGCAGGGCCGGAAGAGCCGGACATGTTCATCTGGAGGCCACCGTCAGCGGTGCCGGACAAGGGCCTGCGATATTATCTTGGACGTCTGCGCTATCATCTTCGTACAGGAGGCGTGCGCGGTGCAGCATCCCGGGGCGGATCATTATTAAAGAGGAAAAGCGGCGGCAAGGGAAAAATCTGATTAATTGCGCCGCCAGGCTAAAGCGGCAAACTGGACAGGGGACAAAATGAGAAAGAGCATGTTTCTCAAAACAAAAACTCTCGCGGCACTGACCTTAATGGCGGCACTCCTGGCACTTCTTGCGGGCGGTTGCGGCGGCGGCCCGAGCCCGACCAACGTGGCCGAGGATTTTGCCCGTCAGATGAACGACCGCAAATTCGGTGAAATCTATGATTTGTTGTCAATTCAGTCGCCCATCCGCAAGGAAATATCGCGTGATGACTTCGTGGGGCAATACGAAAGCATCTATCCCGAAGGTTTCAGGCTTGCCGATTTCAAGATCACTGAAGAGAGGATCGAAGGCGACAGCAAGGCCATGGTCCTCTGGACGGCTACCGCGGTCGTACCGGGGCGTGCAGATGAGCCGACCAACCGCACGTTCTCGATGGTAAGCGAGGACGGCAGCTGGAAGATCGAGCAGTGATACGGCGGAAGCCGCCCGATTGTCTGCGGCGCCCCCGTCAGTTATAGTACTTTTCCGGTAAAATCCGGAGTAAATCTCAATCTACACAGGAGGAGAGCGTGACCGAAAGCATCAACCCCCACATCTTTCGCGAGTACGACGTAAGGGGGCTGGTTGACAAGGATCTGGATATCGCAACCGTCGAGCTGCTGGGCAAGGGCTACGGCGTCTATATGAAATCCTTCGGTTATAACGAGGCCATCGTCGGCCGTGACAACCGGCCAAGCTCCGCGTCCTTCCGGGACGCTCTCATCAGCGGTATCACATCCACCGGATGTGATGTCATCGATGTGGGTGAGCTGCCAACACCCGCCTTTTATTTTTCACTGCAGGAATACGGCAAGCAGGCCGGGGTGATGATCACTGGCAGCCACAACCCGCCGCAGTACAACGGCTTCAAGCTCTGCCGCGGTCACGGCACTATATATGGCGAGGAAATCCAGAAGCTGCGCGTCATCATCGAAGAAGGTGTTTTCCCCAAGGGCGAAGGCAAGGTGACGGCCGCCGATCCGATCCCCGCCTATGTTGAATATATCGCCGCCAACATCAAGGTCGAGCGGCCGCTGAAGGTCGTGGTCGATGCGGGCAACGGCGTTGGCGGCAAGGTGGCCCCCGGACTTTTAAGGCAGCTGGGCTGCGAGGTGGTCGAGCTTTACTGCGATCTTGACGGAAATTTCCCCAACCATTTTCCCGATCCGACCGTGCCGGCCAACCTCGAGGACCTGATCGCCACGGTCGCCCGCGAGGGCGCGGACATGGGCATTTCGTTCGACGGTGACGCCGACCGCATCGGCGCCGTGACCGACAGCGGCGAGATCATCTGGGGTGACCAGCTGATGATCCTTTTCGCCCGCGACATCCTCGAATTCAATCCCGGCGGCACTATCATCTTCGAGGTCAAGTGCTCGCAGGCGCTCATCGAAGATATCGAAGCCCACGGCGGCAAGCCGCTCATGTGGAAGACCGGCCACTCGCTCATCGAGGCCAAGATCCGCGAGGAGAAGGCTCTGCTGGCGGGCGAGATGAGCGGACATATATATTTTGCCGACCGTTACTTCGGTTACGACGACGCCATATACGCCGCTTGCCGCCTCGTAGAGTTCGTTTCGCGAAAAGGGGCGAAGCTATCCGAGCTGCTTTCCGACGTTCCAACTTATTACGCGACGCCCGAGATGCGCATCGAGTCCACCGATGACGAGAAGTTCGCAATCGTCGAGGCGGTCAAGGAAGAATTTTCCCGGGACAACGAGGTTATTGATATCGACGGTGTGCGGGTTGTTTTTCCCGACGGCTGGGGCCTTGTGCGCGCATCGAACACGTCGCCCGTGGTCGTTGTGCGCTGCGAGGCGAAGACTCCCGAGCGCCGCGACGAGATACGGCAGTTGATACTATCGAAACTGAGCCGCTTTCCATCAGTGGCCGCGAACCTGGAGTAGGTGATCATGGACTTGTCGAAAACGGATAAAGAATCTTTGCTTGAAAAGCTTGACGATGTCGCGGCCATCCGCGGCCTCGATTCCCAGAACCAGTTCGGCATGGTAGGCGGACTGCCCGGCCAGTTGCTCGGAGCATATGAGGCGGGGCGCCGCGTGGCTCTCGAGGCCGGAGGGGAGGTAGGCGGGATAGCGGTCGCCGGCATGGGTGGTTCGGCAATCGGCGGCGACGTGATCGCTTCCGTTTACGACGCCGAGCTGCCAAGTCCCATGGTAACCGTCCGGGGCTACAATCTCCCCCACTGGATCAGCAGCCGCAGCCTCGTCTTTGTCATCAGCTATTCAGGAAATACCGAGGAGACCATCTCCTGCCTCAACGAGGCGCTCGAGCGTGGTTGCCGCATAATCTGCGCCAGCACGGGCGGCAAGGTCGGAGAGGTCGCCGCCGCCAGGGATATTCCTTTTATCCAGGTTCCCAGCAGCCTGCAACCACGCGCAGCCATGGGCTGGCTTTCCGTGCCCATCGCCGCCTGTCTTGAAAGCCTTGGTCTGATCGAGGCTGTCGAGGAAGATGTGCGTGAGGCTGCCGCGGTGCTGTCGCGCCTGGGCGATTCTTACGGACTGGAAAGTCCGTCGGCATCAAACCCCGCCAAGCAGCTCGCGGCCGATCTGTTTGAGCGCATTCCGGTCATATACGGCGCTGAGGTAACCGCCGCCGCCGCGAATCGCTGGAAGTGCCAGATCAACGAGAACGCCAAAGCGCTTGCCTTCGCCCATCAGTTCCCCGAACTCAACCACAATGAGATTGTCGGCTGGGAGTATCCGTCCGCCGACATGGAGAGGTTCCGGGTAATCTATCTGACCGATGGCAAGCTGCATCCCCAGAACAGGAGGCGCATGGATATCACCGCCAAGCTGCTGGAGAACTATGTCGGTGAGATAATGCGTTTTGCCAGTTCCGGCGAGTGCAGGTTGGCAAGGCTGCTTTCCAGCATCAACCTCGGCGATTACCTTTCGCTTTACCTTGCTGTTCTATACGGTATCGATCCTTCGCCGGTGGTGCGGATAGAGAGCCTCAAGAAACAGCTGGCCTGAAGTGGGTCTGCCACAGGGTGATTTCATGGAGCCCGGCGTGCCGGGGACCATCTACACTATACCGCCTGCATTTGTTAAACTAATCGTTGCCGCTTCTGCCTGATCAGGCGGCGAAAAAGCTTCGCTTTACCCCAAGGCGGAAACAAAAAACTTTCCGGGCTGTAAGGTTTCGCCTGCAGCCCTGTTTTTTCTGCCCTGAGGGAAGAAATGGAAATCTAACAAGGAGAGGACAGTGCCTGAAGTAGTAGCTCACGACGTCAAAGACCTTGGACTTGCCGACAAGGGCAAGCTCAAGATAGATCTGATCGAAAAAAGGATGAATGTTCTGGCTACGATCCGCGAGCGGTTCGAGAAGGAACAGCCACTGGCGGGCATACGCATTTCGGCCTGCCTGCATGTGACGACGGAGACGGCCAATCTTGCCCGCACGCTCAAGGCTGGCGGCGCCGATGTGGTACTTTGCGCCTCCAACCCATTGAGCACGCAGGATGACGTGGCGGCGGCCCTGGTCAAGCATTACGGCATCAGCACTTACGCCATCAAGGGCGAGGACAACGACACCTATTACAAGCACATTACCGCCGCGGTCGAGCATCGTCCGCATGTGACCATGGACGACGGCGCGGACGTCATCGGTGTGGTGCACGCCGAGTACGAGAACCAGATCAGCGATATCCTTGGCGGCACCGAAGAGACGACAACCGGCGTTATCCGCCTGCAGAGCATGGAGGCTGACGGCGTCCTCAAGTTCCCCGTGGTTGCCGTCAACGAGGCCAACACCAAACACATGTTCGACAACCGTTACGGCACCGGGCAGTCCACCATCGACGGCATCATACGCGCCACCAACATGCTGCTGGCCGGCCTTGACGTGGTCGTCGCTGGCTACGGCTGGTGCGGCAGGGGTGTCGCCATGCGCGCATCCGGCATGGGCGCACGGGTCACCGTTGTCGAGGTCAACCCGCTGCGGGCGCTTGAAGCGGTAATGGACGGCTACAGAGTGGCCCCAATCGCCGACGCCGCCAAATACGGCGATCTGTTTGTAACCGCCACCGGCGACAAGCACGTCATTCGTGGCGAGCACATGGAAGTCATGAAGAACGGCGCCATCATCTGCAACACCGGACACTTCAACGTCGAGATCGACATCCCGGCCCTGGAGACCATGTCCGCGTCGAACCGCACCGTGCGCGATTACATGGAGGAATACACGCTGCCCGACGGTCGCGTCCTCTTCCTGCTGGCCGAAGGCCGGCTGGTAAACCTGTCGGCCGCGGAGGGGCATCCGGCACAGGTTATGGACATGAGCTTCGCCAACCAGGCGCTTGCCGCCGAGTTTATTGTCCAGAACCACGAGACGCTGGAGAACAAAGTCTATCCCGTGCCGGCGGACATCGACGAGCATATTGCCGCGCTCAAACTGGAGACGATGGGCATGAAGATCGACGAGCTAACCCCGGAACAGGTAGCGTACCTGGCCTCCTGGAACGAAGGGACGTAAGAGCCGGCCTCATCCAGATAACAGCGAGGGACCTGATTTAAGAAACCGGTCATAATTGATTTGAGGTAGGCAAATGAACGCGAGCGGCTATTCAGTCAAAACCATAGAGTGGCAGGGCGATGAGGTCGTGATGATCGACCAGAGGGTGTTGCCGCTCAACGAGGAATATATCCATCACACCACCTGGCAGGAAGTGGGTGACTCCATCAAGACGATGGTGATCCGCGGGGCGCCGGCTATCGGCGTGGCCACGGCCATGGGCATGGCGCTGGCCGCCATGCAGTCCGGGGCTACAACCCCGGAAGACCTGAAAAGGGACCTCGACGAAGCCGCCAAAGGTCTTTTCGCCACCCGACCGACCGCCTACAACCTGGGCTGGGCGCTGGAGCAGCAGGCAAAGGTCTATAACGGCCCCGGCGATGTGGACGAAATCCGCACCAGGCTCAAAGTCCGCTCACAGGAGATCCTCGACGAAGACGTAGCCATGTGCGTGGCCATGGGCGAGCACGCGGCGCCGCTTTTCCCAAAGGGAGCACGTATTCTTACACACTGTAACGCCGGAGCGCTGGCGACGGGCGGCTACGGTACGGCGCTCGGGGTTATCCGCTCGCTTTTCAGGCGCGATGCGACGATCCACGTGTTCGCTGACGAGACCCGGCCTTTTTTGCAGGGAGCCAGGCTGACCGCATGGGAGCTTCAGCAGGAGGGCATCCCCTGCACGCTCATCACCGACAACATGTCCGGCTACTTCTTCAAGAAGGGTGAGATCGACGCGGTTGTCGTCGGCTCTGACCGTATAGCAGGAAACGGTGATGTTGCCAATAAGATTGGAACCTATATGGTGTCGGTCCTGGCCAAAGAGCACGGCGTTCCCTTCTATGTGGCCGCGCCCACCTCGACTGTCGACTTAAGCCTCACGGACGGTTCGCAGATACCCATCGAGGAGCGCGATCCCTCTGAGGTCACCCATTGCGGAAGCCGCCAGATAGCGCCGGACGGCATCGGCGTGCGCAACCCGGCGTTCGACGTCACTCCACATGCTAACGTGGCCGCGATTATCACCGAGATGGGAGTCCACCGAGATCCTTATACCGAGAGCCTGGCTGAAGCGAAGAAGGGTAAATAATTGAAAGCCATGGTACTGGCAGCTGGCCTGGGCACACGATTGAGGCCGCTCACCGGTTCTATCTCCAAGCCGATGGCGCCCATAGTCAACCGGCCGGTGATGTACCACATCCTGCGCCTTATCAAGCAGCATGGTTTCGACGAGGCCGTAGCCAACCTTCATTATCATCCCCACGCGATCACCAATTATTTCGGGCGTGGCCAGCGGGTGGGAATCGAGCTTCGCTATTCGCTGGAGCCGGAACTGCTGGGCACCGCTGGCGGCGTCAAGCAGATGCAGAAGTTTCTCTCTGAGGGCACATTCCTGGTCATCAGCGGCGACGCGCTTACCGACCTCGATCTTACAAAACTTTTAAAGCAGCACAAGGAGTCCGGCAGCATCGCGTCCCTGGCGCTGAAACAGGTAAAAGATCCCAGCCGTTACGGGGTGGTCATCAGCGACAAGACGGGACGCATACTCGGTTTCCAGGAGAAACCCGCCCGCGGGGAAGAACTCAGCAACCTCTGCAACTGCGGCATCTATATCTTCGAGCCCGCCATCTTCGACTACATCCCAAGGGACGCCTTTTACGATTTCGGCAAACTGCTCTTCCCCGAGTTCGTAACCAGGGACATCCCGTTCTACGGATTCGAGATCGATGGTTACTGGAACGACGTGGGCAGCCTGGCCCAGTACCGCATCGGCAATTTCGACGCCCTGACCGGCAAGGTCAAGGTTGAGATCCCCGGTAAGGAACGCTCACCCGGCATTTTTGTGGGAAAGGGAACCAGGATCCCGAAATCGGCCACACTTAAAGCACCGATCCTGCTCGGCGATTTCTGTCAGGTGGGAGAGGATGTGAACCTCACCGGACCGCTGGTGATAGGAGACCACAGCGTCATCGAAAAAGGCGCTTCACTGGAAGGTGTCATCAAGTGGCGCGCCGCCCAGACCGGCGCCGGCGCCAAGGTAATGGGCGGCATCATCGGCCAGGGCGCCTATATTCGCGATGATGTGCATATAGGTGACCGCGTCGTGGTGGGTGACCGCTGTGTCATCGGCGCGGGCTCTGTCGTTGACGCCGAGGTTAAGCTGGAACCCTTCACGGTGATAGAAGCCGACAGCCACGTGAAATAGACCGACCTGCATCTTCAGTCGCCGATCTCGTACTGGCGCCCGATTTCCCCGATATACAGATTCAAGGACGCCAGCGGCGTCCTTTTTTATCGTCACGCTCTCTCAATCGATACATTACGCGACCCTCGCGTCTGAAAATACTTTTGAAACAGTACATTAAC
>JBBAAB010000012.1:0-16029 GCA_041658445.1 Thermoleophilia bacterium | reverse complement strand
GCGCCGCGTCGAGATCCCCGGCGTCCTCGGTCTGCCAGATGTTGCACATCAGGCACCGGGCGTTACAGCGGTAAGTGACCGCGATGACTGCGTCGAAGGGAAGGCTGATGGCTCTTACGTCCTCTTGACTTGTTGATATGTCTTAATAATTTTATCATAGTGAGTCTGCGGTGAATATTCTGTCTCTATCAGATGCCTCGCGTTCTTGCCCATGGTGATTGCAAGCTCCGGATCTTCCCAGAGGCGCTCCACCTGTGCGCGCAGATCGGCCTCGTCTCCAGGCTCCGCCAGCAGTCCGGTCTTCCCGTCCCTCACCATTTCGGGAATGCCGCCTATGCGGGTGCCGACGACAGGCTTGCCGCAGGCGAATGCCTCGAGTGCCGACATCGGCGCGTTCTCATACCACTCCGAAGGGACGCAGGCGAAACGGCTGCCTTGAACCAGACGGCGCACTTCCTCTTCAGATTTAAATCCGAGGAACTCGATGTTGTCGGCCCCGAGCTCCCGCGCCAGCTGACGAGTCGGGCTGTCCGCCATCCCGGAACCGACTATCTTCAAAGGCACCCCGGGAAGGCCGGCCAGAGCCTTGATAAGCGTCACTATCCCCTTTTCCTGTGTAAGTCTTCCGGAGAACAAAACATAGTCGCCACCCTCGCCATCGGGCTTCCAGCGAAGTGGATCGACGAAGTTGGGGATCACCACTATTTTTTCAGGCTCGAGCCCGCGCGTAACCAGCTTGCCCGCCACGAACTGGCTGGGGGCGATGAAACGGTCGATCCTGCCGGTGTAGGCATGTGTCAGATCGTGGTAAAACATCTCAGTGGCACACAACAGGCTGGCGGCGCGTGAACCATGAACGCACCTGCCCGATACGCAGCTGAAATACCTGTAAGGCCGGCAGCGTTCACAGACCTGGCCCTTGTTATAAAAACGCAGGGCTGGACACACAAGCTTGTAATCGTGGATTGTCATGACGATGCCGATACCGCGATCCACCAGCGGGTGCAGGATAGACGGCGACAGATGATGATAGATGTTATGCATATGGGCGATGTCAGGATGGGACAGATCGGCCACGATGGAAATACGGCGCTCTGACTCCTTGGAGTTGAGGATGCGTCCCGCGATGGCCAACCGTTTCCACAAAGGCAGGCGATAGGGATCGGAAAGCTCGACCGGGGAAACAAACAGTGACTGATAGCGGCTGGGCTCGTTTGCCGGATCCTGCATGGCGAAGGGGATAATCTCGTGACCACGCTCGATCAGCATGCGGGAAAGCTCGAAAACGTAACGCTCACTGCCGCCGCGCACCCGCCAGAATTTATTGACCTGCATCACTTTCATGTTGCTGGCTTCACCCGTTCTTTGATATTTGCCGCGTTGCCGATACATCGGTTGCGCTATATACCGCCATGGTCTCAATGGCTATTTTATCCCATGAGAACAAAGGTTCGGCCTTTTCCCGGCCGGACTGGATCCGGCGGCGAATTTCTTCGTCGACGGCCAGACTCTTCATGGCCTGTGCCAGTGCCTCCACGTCGCCAGGCGGGACGATCAGGCCCGCTGAAGCCTCACTGACCGTCTCGGCCAATCCGCCTACATCGCTTGCTATCACCGGCTTACCAAAACCCATGGCCAGGTGGACGATGCCACTGGTCGAAGATTCCCGGTAGGGCAGCACCAGCGCATCCGACGCTTTTAAATAAATCTGCACATCGGCTACCGGTATGTGGCCCACATGCAGGCTCACGCTGTGCCCAAGGCCAAGCTCCTTTATGAGCTGCTCATATTTTTCCATCCCGGGCGCCTCCGGGTCTCCCGCCACCAGCAGCCCCAGGCTGCGGTCCCCTTGCCCGACCGATACCATGGCCCGGCCGAGCGCCTCTATCGCCAGATCCAGGCCCTTGTAGGGTGCGATATGACCGAAGAACAGAAACCAGTAGCGGGTACTGTCCAATTGCAGCCGCTCGCGGGCAGCCTCATCGCTCAATGCCGCGTCAGTATTGAAAAAGCCATAGTCGCCATGCGGCACGACAGCCAGCTTGCCTGGCTTTACACCAAGTCTGGTCTCCATGAAATGCGCGCCTGAGCGCGAGTGGACTATTATCCTGTCGAACAGGCGATAGTACCATCGAAACAGCGGCGTGTGATATGCGCGCGCACCGTGAGGAAGCCAGTCATGGGCCGTGAAAACCAGCCGTGTTCCCCTGCTCTTCTGTAATTTTAGCAGCAGCAGTTCGATAACGGGAAATTTGAGCGGCGCCTGGTAATGGACGAGCTCCGGACTCTCACGACGATACAAACGCCAGAACCTGAAGATGTGGAACATATAAAACCTGCTGCGTCCAAAGACCTTGATCACCGGGAAATCCGCGGGCAAGAAATCCAGCTCGTAATTTTTATTGGTTACGAGGGTGACCTCGCAACCGGCCGCATGAAGAGCCCTCGCCAGGCAGTAGCTGTAATGGGTAAGACCGCTGTTGCCGGTGAAGACGACAATCCAGATCTTCCCCGATGCAGCAACCACGCTTTCCCTCATGGATTTTTTCCCGTTTTCGCCGTTCATTTCAGTTTGCTTGCCTGCTGCAGGGCCGCTTCGAATTTTTTCGCCAGTACCGGCCAGTCATATTTTTCCTCCGCCAGCAGGCGAGCGTTTCGGCTCATTTTTTCATAAAGCTGTCCGTCTTCCAGAAGTCGTACAACGGCGGCCATAAAATCCGCAGGGGAATCCGCAACGAGCAGATGCACACCGTCTTCCGCCTCAAGGCCTTCCGCCCCGATCGATGTGGAGACAACGGGGGTTCCCGCCGCGAACGCCTCGAGGATTTTAAGGCGCGAGCCGCCTCCCGCGCGCAAAGGGACAACGAGTACGGCGGACTCCCGGTAAAGCGGTTTCAGATCATCAACAAAACCGAGCACGCGCAGATTGAGGCCGTTATCGAGGCCGGTGACCTCTCCGGAAGGCTCACCACCTGCCACATTGATCACTACATCAGGAAATTTTTTCAACAGCCGGGGGAGGATCTCTGCGGCAAACCACATGACCGCGTCGACGTTTGGCTCATAGCTCATAAGCCCGATAAACAGCAGCGACCGCGCGGATGCCCGCTCTCCACTGGCCAGCTCGCGGTATTCCTCACAGCTGACACCGTTCTCCACGACGACGGGCATCATGCCTGGAATCATCCGTGAAAGCGTCCCGGCGTCGGCAGTACTGACGGCGACGATCTCCTGCATCATGCCAAGCATCTTTTTCTCATAGTGTCCCGTCCACACAGCGGACGCCTTCCTTGCCCAGCGAAGCGGCAGTTTCGCCCTTGCCGCCAACGCCCTCGCCAGTTGACCTTCGACGTTTTCTTCCACAAGAACTTTCGGGCAAGTGAGGGTCGATATATAGCGTGCCATGAACAGATGTTCGGCCACGGCGACATCAAACCCCTCATCCGACGCCAGTCTCTCGATGCGATGGAAGATCGGATCCTCCCATGAGAGCATGAAAGACAAGGGGACTCCCCTCGCCAGGCGGCGCAGGTAAGACATGACTTTTGCCGGATGCGACATCGGATGTTTTTCAACAGTTATCAGCTTGGGTCCTGCCTCGTCTATGGCTTTAGCCTGGTCGGCGCTGACCTGTGAGGTGCTCAGGCAGAAGAAGTGGACATCGTGACGACGCGCCAGCTCGCGGGCGAGATAAAATGAGCGGACCTTCAGCCCCGATGAGGGCGGCCATGGCACAACCGGAAGGGCGTACAGTATCTTCATGACCGGCCACCGGATATTTCAAGCCACTCGTGACGGCACCTGCCCAGCTTGACGGCCATGAAATCGACCAGGCCAAGCCAGAGAGCCGCGATAAATGGCGCTGCGGCGGTACGATGGGCCCTCAGCATCATGTAGCTCTGATAGACAACCAGATGCCAGCCAAGCCTGAAAACCGTTATCGAGAATCTGCTCACGCCGAGGTGGCCTCGGTAGACTTCCAGCAGATTACGCGTCAGATAGTAGTAATACACAGGCCGATAGGCAGCCCCCATGGAACGGGAGACCCTGTGCCGGATCACCGAGCGTGGTTCGTAAAAACAGCGATAGCCGGCGCGCCTTGCCCGAAGACAGAATTCCAGCTCCTCGGCGTACATAAAGAGGCTCTCGTCGAGGAGGCCCATATCCTCGAACAATCCGGCCCGCACCAGGAAGAGACAGCCGGTCACATAATCGACATAGCGAGGCTTGTTGAAGGCGGAAGCGTCGGGGACGTCCTGACCACGATGGCTGGTGAACCCGCGACGCCGGTCGATCCTGCCACCGGCGAACCAGATAATATCGGGCGTGTCCGCATAAAGAATCTTGCCTCCAACGATGCCCGCGTCCGGTGTCGCGACTGCCCGCTCCACCAGGGGTTCGATAAAACCCGCCTCCACCAGCGTGTCGTTGTTGAGCAGGCATATGAACTGCGCACCGGCATCGAGCGCCGCCCTTATACCGAGATTCGCGCCGCCGGCGAAGCCTGCGTTATCCTCCGAACGGATGTGCTCCACTTGAGGGAACCGTTTCTTAAGTCCAATTCCTGAGCCATCGCTGGAACCGTTATCCACAAGCGCCACGGCAAGATCGGGGTATGTAGACGCCGCTAGCGACTCAAGGCAGTCGGCTGTATCACCGTACGAGTTGAAATTGACGATGACGACCCATACAGATGGCATATCTGGAGCATGTGTCAAATCAGAAACCTCCCGTCTTCCCGCCGGTTTTGAGCTTCCGGAAATAACCGAGATCATCCCTGGATATTACCCCGGTAAAATAGAGAACCAAAGGATAAATGACGATACCGGCCAGGACGGCCAGCGGGCTGGAGTAGCGCTCGGCGACCACCAACAGCAACAGGACCCCGACGGCGACAAGGACCGGAGCCAAAAAAACCTCCACCATCCTGACATGCCTCAGAAAGTGCGCCGTAAAGCTATAGAAGAGCAGGAAGCTGAAGATCTCGGAAACGAGGGTCGTTATGGCGGCGCCCATGGTGCCGAACTGGCGGATCAGCACCAGGTTGAGACCGACGTTGACGGCCAGCGAAGCCAGTGACCAGCGGGCCATCCTCGCCTGTACATCCATGGCTATGAAAAGGTTGCCGAACAGGACGCAGCCCACCATGAAGGGGAGCGATGCTCCCAGCACGATGAGCAACCGTGCCGCCGGCTCGTATTCGGCGGGCAGAAGCAGCCCTACGACCGGACGTGACAGCGTGGCCATCAGGACCGCCACTCCGAGCCCGACGATCCAGATGTACTTTATGGTCTTCTCAAAAAGCAGTAGCAGACCGTCGCGGGATGTCTGGTAGAGCCTGGACATCAGCGGCAACAGCGCCTGCACCGCCAACCAGCCGAACATGATGGGAACCTCGAAAAGCTTGTAGGCCGCCGCATACCATCCGACCTCTGCTTCCGTGCGAAACATGCCCAGCAGCAGCACGTCCACCTTGTAGTAGGCGAGGCTGACCAGCTGCCAGCAGAGGACGGGAAAAGATTCACGGGCCATGTGCCAGAAATCGGCGCCGCTGAAAAGCCAGCCGCCCCTGAGACGATCACGAAGTAAACGGTAGGCGGTCATTGAATAAAGCAGGCGTACGCCGCTGGCAGCGAGATAGACGATCGTCATAGCCGTAACGCCGCCGCCCATGTATACAACCATCACACCGACAGCCGTGAGGACAACCGAAAAGACGACGTCGGCAAGAGCGCTCAAGTCCATCCGCTCATGGGCCTGCAGGCCGGCCTCCGCCGCAGTCGCCAGAGACGCGGGAATGATGGAAAGAGCCGCTATCATCAGCGGCAGCGCGAAGCCACGCTCGATATCGCCCAGGATAACGGTCAGGAAAACGACTGCCGTCACGAGAACCGTGGTAATCAGACGGAGCAGCAAAACCGGGGCGAGCAACGAATTGGCACGCTCGCGCCGGCGGCTTATCTCTCTTACAAGGATGCTGGCTGTACCGAAATCCGCCGCCATGGCCGCCATCATGACGATCACAAGTATCAGGGAATAGCGTCCGTAACCTGCGTCGGCTAGCTTCCGCGCCAGCGCAAGGTTGAGGGCAAGACCAAGGAAGCGGCTCGCTGCCTGGTAGGCAAACAGAAAGGATATGTTGCGGGCGACCTTGCGGACTACGTTCATGCGAGGAGCTTACCCCACACCTTTTTTACTCCGGCTCGCCAGACAGATGGCCTCGGTCATTCCCAGCATCAGCGCCACCACCGGAACGGTGGCAAAATCATAGAACTTGGGAGCCGCGATGTTGGCGACCAGCAGGGTCGCCAGGGAGAAGGCGAATCCGAGCAGGCTCGCCTGCAGCAGGGGATCCCTGATGTGCTTCCAGTAAAAAATGCTTCTAAGCATCGCAACCGCCATCATGCCAAGAAATGCTGCCAGTCCCAATATGCCGTAATAGGTCCATAGCCAGATATATGAGTTATGGATGTAAAAACGAAGGTTGTCCAGCATGCCCGGGACCGGTGGACGATAAAGCTCATTGAGCCCGATTCCCAGCAATGGGGATTTCCTGATAGCCTGCCACGCGTAGCTTTGTTCGATCTCTCGGCTGACTATACTCTGGGATTCCATGGCCTGAGACGAGAAAGCTGACCCGTAACGGACCATCACGGCGTCGTAGTATTTCCCCAACTGCCCGGTCGCGGCGAAAACCAGCACCAGGCCGAGCAACGTGATTGAAACAGTGGCCAGGAGTTTTATCCTCACCATTTTCTTGTTCAGGAAAAGCGCCAGCACGATCAGAACCATCATGGGGATGACATAACTGCGGTTGAACTCCAGAAGAATGCCCACCAGCATTACCAGCGTCAGCGGAATGTAGATCGCAAGCAGACGCCGCCTCCACGGACGGAGAATGATGTTCATCAGTCCAATCCAGAAGCAGGCCAGCACGATGGTTCCTCCGGGCGCCCTTAAACGTTGCACCGAGAGGTCGACGGTCGGGGTCTCATCCGCGAGCGGCTGGGCTACCGACACCAACTTAAAAACCTGCCAGTCGGGAAACAGGAGCTCGAGAAGTACCCGCATCATGATCAGCGAGGCAAGGACAAACAGAACAGTAACCATCCATTTCTGCCGGGCCTCCGTGTTCATGAGCAGCAGAACCGGAATGAAGAGGAGGTAAAAAGACAGGCCACGGTTAAATGCGTACATCTGGCCCATGGAGCCTCCTCCGAAACGTTTTTCGATAATCACCACCATCGCCTTGATAAGCACGATGGACAGCAACAGGATGATGGCGACAGCTTGAGGTGAGGCATAAAGCCGCTGGAAAACGCCGGGCTCCCCGACCTTGCGGGTCCTTCCGCTTGCCAGGATGGAAGCAGTCACTACCAGCAAAAGAAGGACTTCTATCGCGTAATAAACCGTGTTTGGCGTCACGGCGGCGGCGAAAAATTCCGGCGCTGCGATCGTCGATGTGATCGATAACAACAGAACCAGGCCCCATTGGGGCCATTTTGCTACAAACCACGTCACCGCAATTGCCGCAACTAACACCACCAGACGCTTGTAGTCGAAGCTCGATGTCAGGTAACCGATAGCGACTGAACCCGTCACAACGGCTGCGGCCACGGTTAATGCAACCGGTATGCGCCCGTTCATTAATTGCCCCGTGCGTGGAGCTCTGTGTGTTTCGCTGTTCATGCCGAAATCCTCATAATCTCATCAAAGTTTAGACCATGCAGCTCTTATTCGATACTTCGACGATGGCTCCGCCGCGCCTCCATGGTCTGATCTGCGCATATACGCCTGCAAGCGCTGCTGTCATCACCAGGCTCGGTTTGTCATATAAAATCATCAGGTGACCACCATGCATCAGAATGATCACAAGCGAGAACAGCAACACAACGGCGGGTCCTCGCGGATCCCGCCATGCCCTGATTCCTTCATACGCGAAGACCAGCAGTAAACCTCCAAGCAGGATGAGCCCTGGCCAGCCGAATTCCATCATCCAGGTGAGCGGTAGGCTGTCGGCCGCGTGGTGGTCGGATTCAGGTGTATTATGCAAGCCCACCCCCAGGGGATACTCTTTCAGCACCTCCCAGGCAAAGGGATAAAGGCTGATACGATTATCGAATGAAGTAGAACGGGAAAGCCATTGTTGCACCACTACCGAGGGCAGTTTCAACCTACCCTTTGTGATTGTGACCCTGTCAACCGTGAAAATGCTGTCGTCATCCACGATGCGAAAATCGGCGGCCTGGTTCTGACGGCCCTCGAAGCGCGGCTGCTCCAGGTAGAAAGCAGCCGTCGTCCATTCCTGGCTGTTGGTCTTGTTGATGGAGGGCGTCGCCGTATAGGCTCCGTTTTCCTTCCCGACGCTGTCATCCATGCCGTCATAATCAACGCGAACGGCGCCCGCGCCCTTGTCAAAAAAGTGGACGGTGACGGTGACGGGACCCTGATTTCCCCTGTAGAAACTGTCATCCACGTCAAAATAAATGAACTTGTTGTAGGGTTGGACTCCATAAGCCTGTCCGCTGGTAACCACGACGGGACCATCGTTGCCCTTGATCCAGTGAAGACCGTTGTCGCGAATCTGTGATCCCAGTTCCGCCCAGAGCTCGTCGCGGCCCCAGTAATCGAAAACCAGCAGCATGAGTGGCACCAACGTCAGCGGGATGATCCACCTGAGATGGTGTCTTGCCCAGTAACGGGCGCGAATGAAGAACGGGGGGACGAGTACGAGCACGCCAATAAACCAGGATCCCCTGCTGAATGTAAAGAAAAGGGTAAGACCCAATAGAACCAGCGAAACAAACATGAGCGCCCGGCGTTGCCAAAATATCAGCACCGTCAGAGGCATGGCGCCTAGCACTATCGCACCCACGAAACCCGGGTGCGCTATTAGTGAACGGATTCTATAGAACTGGCTGCTGGCCGCGACCCGCATGTCCATTCCAATCACATCGATCTGAATGGAATCAAAAAGGGGATTGGTCTTAAAAAGGTATTCCACCATACCGTAAAGACTCAGAACGAGAGTGGCGCCGACGATTGCCACAAGCACCAGGCGCACGTCTGAGGCATCGCGAATGCCGTGCTTTATCAATAAAAAGACTCCCGCGCCGGTCAGCAACCAGTTTATGGTCAAGCCCAGCGTCTCCGGCGCAAACAGGCCCCTGAGAAGAAACGCGACCACGAGCACGGCTACAAGGAGATCAGCGCGGTCCAGACGAGGGAAGCGCCGCTCCGACACCAGCCCGTAAAGCAAAAGCAGCCAAGATGTGAAGAAGGAGACGCGGAACGGGGTCAACAGGATCGGTCCCGCTTCAAGACGCCCAAACCCAACAAGATTGAGCAGATGCAGCAGGCCCGTAAAGATTACAACAACGACGCTTGCGCGCCAGAGCTGATGCAGAAGATGCTTGCCCGGTAAGTTCAAACGCTCACCATGTCTCTCTGTTTTTTTTCCCATCGTCTGAACTTGCCCGAAAGCGGCCAGGCATCGTCTTCAGCCGCCCTCCTACCTACCGAGAAACTTCTTCTGAATCAAACGCTTCGGGCTCCGTTTGGGCAAAAGGTCTACCTTCGCCATGGCGATTTGCCTCTTGATTGGTATGTGATATGGGCATTCGCGCTCGCAAACACCGCAGTTATCGCAAGCCTCCAGATTGGGCACGAACCCATGGTACTGTTCCCGCGCCCAGTCCCAGGAATGATAGCGGTCAAAATATTCATACCAGCGCAAAATGGTCCTGATATCTATTTCCTGCGGGCACACGACACAGGTTTCACAACGGCGGCAGAAGACCTTGAAGCACCTGCGCTCGGATTGCGATATGGCCTCGAGTATTTCTTCCTCAGACACTTCACCGCCGGCAGACTCAGCGTCGAGATTCTCGTTAAGTTCCTCGAGCTTATACGTGCCGACGATTGTGGCGTCCGGTTTTCTGCTGAAAACATATTTCATGGCCAGAGGCGCATTCGCGGCATAGCCAAAGACCATCGGCTTGATGGAAACAAAACCGATGCCACGCGCCTTCAGCTCTTCCAGCAGCCGCTCAGACCCGTCCGCGGCCTCCCGATCCACGAAGTTTAATGGAAATTCGACTACGTCGAAGGCGGCCATCTCAAGCGCCGTGAGGATCGTCTCAGGCTGATGGGCACTGATACCCACGTGCTTGATATAACCTGCGTTGCGCATCTCGTCCAGGGCGCGATAGGCACCGCCGGGACTCATGATCTCCTTGAGCACTCCCAGTGTCAGCACATTGTGCAACGAATAGACATCGATCGCATCAACGCCGAAATTTGCAAGGCTCTGACGGACCTCTTTGAGCACTTCCGTCTTCTTGCGCTTGTGCGTGCTGGTGCCGAGCACGACCTCATCGCGAAACCCGCGTACCGCAACGCCGATCTTCTTCTCGCTGTCTCGATACATACGCGATGTATAAACAAGATTGACGCCACGGTCGTGGGCGGTGTGGATTATCTCATTGGTCTCGGTCTGACTGATGTACTGAAAGGGGATGCCACCCAGCCCGAGACGGGATACTTCCAGACCCGTGTTCCCAAGTTTGTTATTCTGCATTCTGCGCCCCTGTTTCCTGTGTCTCAATCTTTCTATCTGTGTCATCAGCAGTTAAGCCTGCCCGTCCTTCTTCCGGCGCCTGCTTGACCGCATAGACCGTCATCGCCGATGACCTGTCGCTGCCGTTAACCATGCGTCGATAGAGCGAGAGCATCTTGACCATTGCGCGGTCGATGAGCGTGGGCTCGTGCACGACATCGTTCTTCCTGCCCAGCCGCCGTTCCTTGAAATACTGCCAGTTCATCTGGCAGTAATATAGGGGGGTTTCAAAAACCGTCTCGACCACGCTGAATCCGGCCGTGGCCAGCAACGTCGCCAGCGAGTCGGGAGTAAAGCTGTAGAGGTGACGAGGCACCTCGTAAATGAACCAGTCCTGACCCAGCCGGCGCGCCTCCGGCGCGCCGGCGTTCTGAGTATATATAACCAGAAGGGCTCCATCCGAAGTTATGCGGCTGATCTCCCCGATGGTCCTGCGCGGACTCTGCACATGTTCGAGCACGCCCCAGAGAGTGACGACATCAAAAACCTCTTCAGCAAAACCCGCGTCCTCCAGCTCGCCGACTTGAGCGTCGATGCCGAGTTCATCCTTCACCAGCTCGACCATCTTCTCGTTGAAATCAACGCCGGCGACTTCCCAGCCACACTGGTTCATAAAGTAGAGGAAGGATCCGTCTCCGAAGCCGATATCCAGCAGTCGCCCGGTCGGCTGGTACTTGTCTATTTTTCCCTTGCGTGGACCGAGCAATCGTCCCAGTTCGTCCATGCTCCGGTCCTTGAGGCCGGCCGCCTTGTTGTAAAGGTCGTAATCATCCTGCGGATAAAAGCGCGCCATCTCCTCGAAAGACGGTCTCGGACTTACGAAGATCAGGCCGCAGTCCTGGCAGCGAACCAGCGGGAAATCTCCCTCGATGCCAAAAAGGCGATCCGAACCGATAAACATCAGCTCCTGATGCGTGCCACCACAGATATCACAGGAGACGCTCCTCATACCCAGCCCTTCGGGGTCGGATACCAGATGTTCCTGGTATAAGCCCAGTAATTGCAATTACGACAGAGATCGATCTCGTTCCAGCGTCCATGTTTGTGCCGCTGACGATAGCGGTCGAACTCCGGACTCTTCCATATCTCCTCGATGGTCTGCTCTCGCACATCACCGACGATGCCGAGGTGATTATAATCAACGTTACAGAAACTCACCTTGCCGTCGTAGTTGATGGAAAAGGAATTCCAGAGAAATGTGCAGGGATAGCGGCGCGCCGGCAGCTGCATCAGGCTCTTGACCTCCGGCCGGTGGCCGCCCCAGTTGATAGCAGGGATCAGAAGAACATCGACTTCGTGAGGTCCCCACTTTTCCTTGAAGAGACCGATTTCATCTTTGGTCTCGGCCATGACGATGAGCTGCACCTTCACCTTCGGCCAGACATATCCGCGCTCCTTGCGCATCTTAAGGAAACGCTCGATGTTGGTGATGACCTTGTCGTATTTTGTCGACCCACGCACCTTCTTGTAAGTCTCAGGCGTGGCGGCGTTGACGCTGAAAAGCAGGATGTCCAGCTTCGAATCCAGGATACGGTCGGCCTTCTCCTCGTCCAGCAGCAGGGCGTTCGTGTCCATGTTGAGCAGTGTGCTCGGCGCCACAGTCTTGATGTGGTCGATGAGGTCGAATATATGCGGGGCCATGAGCGGCTCACCGTCCTTGTGAAGCCTCACCTCGGCCGGCGCGTGGCGCGAAATCTCATGCGCCAGCTTGTCAAACAGATCGATGTCTATCTCGCCCACCGGGCGTGTGAGGTCCTTGCGCGGACACATATTGCAACGCAGGTTGCACTGATTGGTCGGCTCGATATTGATGCGGTTCGGAAAATCGGTCACGATCTCCTCGGCCCGCAGGGCCTTGTTCTTCACGAGTGTTTTTGCTTTTGTCTTTATTGACATGATTACCTACCTGTTGAATCCGGCACAATCATCCTGTTAGATCAAGAGGTTGCTTCACTTAATCAGGCTATGGGCTCGAATGTTCCCTTTTTGAAGGTTTTGAACAGGAACCATTCCAGCGGCAGGGCGTAAAAACCGTTTTTTGTTCTTGCCCGGGCCAGTCCGTGCATAACTTTATAGGGCCATTTTTTTGCGCCGTGCGTGAGACTGACCTGCATGTTGCTGTCGGGGTAGGCGAAGGGATAGTAAAAACCGTTGATTTTTTCTATCATCCTTCGCTCCGCGTGCGTGACCCACTGACTTTCCTGGAGAGTGGCCGGATTATAATCAGCCCACTCCTCCAGCGATTTTGGTTCCGGCATCCCATACTTCAGCGAAAGATCATAAAGCGGCGTGCCGGGATATGGTGTGAAAACAAAAATCTTTGTGCGGATGTCCGAGTGGATCTTTTTAACCTTCTGGATGAAGTCAAGCAGATCCTGCGTCGTTTCCTGGGCCGGCGTGCCCGGCGGATGCGGAAAGCCGGTGATGAACGTAAAGGTAGCGCCGATTCCGTAGTCCCGGCAGACCTGGGCGCTCTTTAAATGGTCCTCCGCCGTCGCCCCTTTACAGATAAGCTCCAGCACGGGTTCCGATGCCGACTCGGCGCCGACGATAATGCGCTTGCAGCCGCTCTCGCGGATGAGTTTGAGCACCTCCGGTTTATAGCGGTGGAAGGTGTCCGGACGCGCGGAGGCGACCCAACGGATATTGAGCCCCGATTCGATGAAACCTTCACATATCGCCATGACCCGCTTCTGGTTAGCGAAGAAATTCGCGTCGCTGAAATTGACCTGGTCAAGATTATAGGTCTTCACCAGGCTGGCGACTTCCCTGACAACACGCTCGGCGTCCAGGCCGGTCCAGTGGCGCTGGTAGAGCTGGGCGTCGGCGCAATAACCGCACTTGCCCGGGCAGCCCTGGCTGGAATGAAACTCGGTGGTGCGGATCTTTTCGTTATTTGTTTTCTGGTTAAGCTCGATAGCGCGGTCAACGTCGATCAGATGAAATGGCGCCGGCAGGACATCATTGATGTTCGTCAGCGGCCGCGGTTGATTGACAACAGTTCCTTCGGGTGTCCAGTACGCGCAACCCGGCACGCCCTCAGGCTCTCGACGATCTCCTTGAATGTCTCGTCCCCCTGCCCCACGCAGACAATATCGCATGCGACCGATTCACAGCATTGTTCGGGAAAGAGCGACGGGTGATAACCCCCCCATACGACAGGCACGTCCGGCGCAACCTCGCGCACCTTCCTCGCCATCTCGATACCGCGTTTTATCTGGAACCCCGTGATGGAGCTGATACCGACACAAACCGTGTCGTCCAGATTTTTGAGGACTTCCTGTTCGTAGTCGGGAGTCACCCTCTCGTCAATCAGGTGCAGCTCGTACTTGCCCTCGAGAGGTGCCGCGATCACCGCGAGCGCCAACCCCAGCTCGATGCGATAGTGACCATAGGCGGGTGTCGGGAAGAAGAGAACTACTTTCTTATTACCGCGCCGGTCGTAACTGGTTTTTCTTTCGGTTTTAATCATAGGACTTCCATTATAGTAACAGCAGTCAAGGCTGCGCTAGGTCAGCTTCAGCCAGCGGGCCAGCTTCCATTCCCATGGAAGAGAGTAGAAACCAAGCCCCACCCTGAGCTTGCATGCCTGCGAAAACAGCCAGTAGACGGGCTTGACCTTGCTGCGAGCCACTTTTTCGCGAGCCAGCTGGTTGGGATAGGCCCAGGGCAGATAGAAATCGGCTATCTGTTTGACCCTCGTCTTCTGTTTCCTCGAAATCCACGGGGTCTGCACCGAGCGGGCGTCATAAACAGCCCAGTCGGCCAGAGTGTCCGGCAGGTTGAATCCGCTCTTCTCCCCCAGCTGTGTAAGCGCCGTTCCCGGATATGGCGTAAAGAACAGCGTCGTCGTGCGGGTATCGGCATATATCTCCTTCAGCTGCTTCATGAAGTCGAGCGTGGTCTGCATCTGTGCCCAGGTTTCAGTCGGAAAGCCGAATATGAATACGTAGGACGGCTGGATGTTGTGAGCGCGGCAACGCCTCGTCGCCTCCAGCACGTCGCCCGCCTCGTTGCCCTTGTTGATAAGCTCAAGAATCGCGTTATCGCCCGATTCCGCCCCCATCATGAACTTGGTGCAGCCCGAATCCCGGATAAGCTGCAGGTCCTCGTCGTCAAAGGCCATCACCTGGGTGGGCCGGATCGTGGCAAACCATTCGAAACTGCGTGGCGCCGCCTTGAAACCTTTACAGATCTCCCGCACCCGCCGCTTCGAGGCAAAAAAATTGTTGTCATCGAAATAAAAGCGTTCCAGATCATAGCGTTCCACCAGGCCGGTTACCTCCGCGACGACGCGACCGGCCTCAAGACCCTTCCATTTGCGTCCATATGCCTCGGGATTTGAGCAGAAACCACAGGCGTGAGGGCAACCGAAACTGGAGACGTAACTCACCGCACGCCGGGTATCGCCATGAAAACGGCTGTTGAACTCGATGTACCTCTCTACGTCGACAAGATCGTAGGGCATGGCCGGGAAGACGTTGATATCGGCAACCTTGCGTTCCGGGTTGTGAACTACGGTTCCATCGACCTTCATCGTAAGACCGGGGATGTCCCCCAGCTTGATCTCGCCCGCCAGCCATCGCGCCAGCTCGACACAGGTCTCCTCTCCCTGTCCCCTTACAGCCAGGTCTATATTTTCATCAAGGATGGTCTGCTGCGCCATCAGTGAAGGATGGTAACCTCCCCATACCACGGGCTTTTCCGGAAACATTTTCTTGACGGCGGCCGATACCTTAAGCCCGTCTGAAATCTGATATCCGGTCATCGAGCTGACCCCAAACAGGTCGGCGTCTTCCATCAGGCCAAGGACTTTGGCCTCATAGTCCGGCTCCACCCTCGCGTCGACGATCTCAACCTCGACGCCCTCCTTCAACAGGGGGGCGGCCAGAGCGAGCAGGCTCAGGGGCGGGCTGACCTTGTGCTTGTTGTCCTTGTTGGTGAGGGGGAAGAAAAATACGAATTTCATGGTCTGGTCTTTGAGCTTATGAGTTTGCGCCGGATTTCCGACTGTAGGATTCAATCTCGATTCCATGACCTATCCGCGGCATGATCCGCTCGGCCGGCATTATTATTAACTTGCGCAATATGCGGTCCATTATTGAGGAGGGAAACACTTTACCGCGGCGATTCTCGATGCTGCGCTCAGTAACGTATGCCGACCCATAGTGAAAAAGATCGTCCTGACTAAAACCATTATTCATCAACAATTGCTTGAGAGATTTGGGCGTAAAATGCCAGACGTGACGGGGCGCTTCAACGTTGAACCAGTCGGGCCCGAAATAGCGCGCCTCCAATGAGGCGATGTTATGCGTCTGGATTACCAGCAGGCCACCGTCAGCAAGATGCTCGTAACAACGCTTTAAGCAGGCGTTCGGGTCGTCGAGATCTTCAACAACACCAAACAGTGT
>JBBAAB010000011.1:0-16396 GCA_041658445.1 Thermoleophilia bacterium | reverse complement strand
ATACAAACACGAATGCCGTGCTGCTATTCACGATCGGTATGCATATCGAGCCGCTCGGCGCCACACCCAGCTCGCTTGCGGGCAATGTGACCAGCGGCGCCAGCAGCAGGACCGGCGCGGATTACAATAACGGGCAAATCTTCAACCGCCATGTCAAGGATATCCGCACGCTTGCGGACATCATCAAAAATCACCAGGGAAAGATGACCGTGCAGGCGCAGACGCCGTTCACCAGCATCGCCATCAGAAACGGCGACACAATACTGGCTGACCTGGCGGCGTCGGGCAACGAGATCGCGCTTCATTTCCATGAGGATGCGCACCTGGGAACCAACCCGGATTCGCTTCCCGCCACGACCTGGTGCGATGTCATGAAAGAAGAGATATCGCTCATACAGCAGGCCAGCGGGGTCAACGACATACGCTACTGGAGCGGCGGCAACCTCTATACCGGGCTGCTCGACGCGGCCGAATGCGCGGGCCTGGACGTCAACAGCGACTGGAAGAACCCCGAGGAACAGAAAACGGTGGACGAGCTCATCGGCGTCAGCCCCTGGCGGCCGGCCGGCGGCTCCAACGGCAACGATGTCAACAGGTTCGCAACCCACGACCCTGAAGGTCCAGTCGTCTTCCTTCCTGAAGGCGACTACAACCGCAACGACTTCGCGTCTATGCGCAGGTCAGAGTCCACCGGCGGCGACGAGGCCTACTTCCAGTTCCTCAAGGAGAGCCTGATGAACTCGCTTGCTTCATCCGAGGCGGGAAAGGTAAACGTCTTTCACTTCGGCGTGCACCCGGGCGAATTCCGCGGCGACTCGCAGCATCCGTTCGAGGTTATCGACAGGTTCCTTACCGAAGTCGTCGATCCCCTGGTCGCTTCCGGACAGGTCCGCTGGGCCACGTTCTCCCAGATGGCGGACGCCTTCGCCGCCTGGGAGGAAGACAACCCTGGCGTCGCTCCGGTTAAACCATGAACCTTAGCAGGACATGCGAACAAACGGGACAGCGATGAGAAACGGCATCCGGCAGGGCTCATCAGGAATGCCCGCAGGGTTATCCGGAATGCGCAGGTTCGCCGTCATGCTCGCGCTGGCATGCAACCTCATCCTCCCGATACTCCTGTTGCTCGTCATGTACGGCTGCGGTGAGAACCCGCAGGCCGCAACATACGATTCGACCGCGACGGAGACTGCCCCGGCGACAACGGCTACAACGGCCACCGGTTACAGCACCACAACAGCGCCGTCCGGCTACATGACGTTCGTCATAAACGTTCACGACACGGTACACGTCAACGAGAGCGCCGACACCATCCTGCGGCTCGTCGACATCTTCGAAAAATACGCCGTCCGCGGTGATTTCTACCTGACCGCTCCGGTGACGCAGCGCTACGCCGAGCAGCGCCCCGACGTCATCGCGCGCCTGCGCGAAAGCAACATGACGATCAGCTACCACGTGCGTCCGCCCAATCCGCTCTATGCCGGGTTTGACCAGCAGCTGAAGGCCCTGGATGACGCGGCGCTCGCGTCCACCCTGTGCGACTATGAGACTTATGAGCTCGACCTGGCCACCGGCGGCCTCAACCGCGACGAGCCCGGCGGCTACAGCTACGTGGCACGGATGTTCGGCCGCGATCCCGTCACCGCCTCCGCGCCCACCAGCGACCGTCGCATCAAAACAGCGGCCGAGATCGACTTTGCGGATCTTGGAGCCGGAATGGTCGTCCACTACCACGAAGAGGGCACCGACTTAAAACAGCCATTCGTATGGTCCAACGGCCTGCTGGAGCGACCCAGCGATTTCAGCGTCACCCGCTGGAGCGATTCGACTGAGAGCAAAAAAGAGAAGGACCCATTCTGGTGGAACATGCTGACAACACCGAAAGCCTCCTTTTACAATCCGGCAGCATACCTGGAAAAACGGATGGACGAATGGCAGGCCGGGGAAAACGGCAGACCTCCGTTCGTGACTTCGCTCATCCATGAGAACAACTTCTACCGCAGCGGCGCCGAAGGCTGGACCTTGAGCTACTTCGCCGACACGAAGAAGGAAGAGCCCCTGTCACCGCCCTTCGACCTTAATGCGCCGGATGTATCCACTCCGCGCAGCGCCGAAGAGCAGGAAGCGATATGGAAAGCCTACGAGGAGATGGTCGCCAAGGCGGCGGCCGGCATGAGTGTGGTTACCTCGGAAGATATCGTGGACATGGTGGAAGCCCGATAATGACATGCCACATTCAGAAAGACCGGCATTTCTTCGTACGAGGGCCGGGGTTATCTAAAAGGACCGCGGATCTATCCGGAATCAAGGACGCGAGGAAAAAATGAAAACTGACAATGACATAGTCCGCCTTATCATATCCGCTGCCATATCCATGGTTCTGCTTTCGAATGCTGCAGCCGGCTGCAGCATTCGAACATCCGACGAAGTAGAAAAAACAGCGGAATCCGGCGAAGCGTCCACAGCAGCCATCGCCGCAAAAACGCCTGCGACAACCTCCGCAGCCACTTTCGACCCCGCAAAACTCGGCACCGTCGAACGCGACGTGCCGTACAGCGGGAACAGTAGCGCAGCGCAAAAGATGGACATCTACTATCCAGCAAAGATGAACGGCCCCGCGCCCGCCGTCATGTACGTACACGGCGGGGGCTGGACGAAAGGCGACAAAAAGGACGGCGCGGGTGCGGATGCCATCCCGGACCTCGTCGACGCTGGCTTCCTGGTAGTTTCCATCAACTACCGCCTCGCGCCTGACGACAAATTCCCCGCCCAGATAGAGGACGTAAAGTGCGCGGTCCGTTATCTTAGGGCCAACGCCGCGCGATATAACCTCGACCCCGAACGCATCGGCGCCTGGGGCGGCAGCGCCGGCGGCCACCTCGTATCTCTATTGGGCGTGACTGACGGCAACGAGGGGTTTGAAGGAACGGGAGGCTACGCGGAGCAGTCCAGCCGTGTGCAAGCCGTGGTGGACATGTTCGGCCCGTCAGATCTGATGAAGGAATTCAGTGGGGGCGCGATCGGCCGCGCGCTGGGAATGCAGGTTTTCGGCACAAGCGACCAGGGGTCTGACATCCTCACTCAGGCAAGCCCTGTCACGCATGTAAGCGCCGACGATCCGCCCTTCCTCATATTGCATGGTGCTAAAGACGACCTCGTACCGACGGAGCAGTCACAGGAACTTTATGACAGGTTGAAAGCCGCTGGCGTCCCCGCCACCCTGGTCATGGTGGAAAACGCCGGCCACGGTTTTGTCCCGTCAGGAGGGCAGATAAGCCCCTCGCGACAGGAACTTGCGAAGATGATCGTGGAGTTCTTCCAGAAAGAGCTTGCTTAATGCCTGGGCTATTTCCTGCGCGCCGCCTCAATAGCCGCCTTCAGATCCCTCGGCAGCGGCTTATCGGCCACGATGAAATCGTAGAGCCGGTCGGCCAGCTCCGGTGAGCGGTAGAGCTGCTCGCTGAGCCCGCGCTGCCGGTATTCAAAAAAATAGTCCGGTTTTACCCGAAGGGCGCGGGCGATGATCCTGATGACGGAATCGGCGGGCACGGGACGCGTGCCGCAGGCAAGGTGGTTCAGATAACCCGCTGAGAGTTTCGTCCGCGTAGCCAGGCGGCGGTAGCTAATGCCGCGCAATTCCAGCAGTTCACGCAAGGACTGGGGAAACGGCAATCGTGAATTGGGGATCTCCTGGGGCGTGACCTTTTTGATCATTTGAGCACCTCGTTGACGTCTTTAAGAAACTTTTCCACATTCAGGCAGGCGGCGTCGATATCCTCGGCCTCACCCACCATCCTGATCAGCCTGCTGCCGATGATAACGCCATCGGCGTACTGCGCCACCACGGCAGCGTGCTCCGGAGTCGAGACGCCGAAACCAACGGCCAGCGGCACGTCAGTCTGCGCCCGTACCCTGCCGAGGAATCCCGGCAGTTCGTCCGAAAGAGAAGCGCGCGCACCGGTTACGCCCGCGACTGCGACACAATAAATAAAGCCGGACGCCTTTTCAGCGATCATTTTGATGCGCTTGTCCGGGCTTGTCGGCGCCACAAGCAGCACCGGATCCACTCCCGACTTGATGCAGTCATCGATGAATTCTCCCGCCTCGTCGACCGGCAGATCGGGAACGATCAGCCCCGCAACACCAGCGTCCGCGGCGGCCTTTACGAATCGCTCCTGCCCACCTGCGAGAACGCAGTTATAATAGACCATCAGCACGACGGGAAGCCTGGAACTGAACTCTCGTGCCAGCTGGAGCACGTCGTCGGGAGTCACACCGTTATCCAGCGCCTGCTGGGTCGAGGCCTGCACGACGGGACCGTCGGCCAGGGGATCGGAGAAGGGAATACCCAGCTCGATCATGTCGGCGCCGCCGGCGACAAAAGCTTCCATCACGCGCCGGCATCCCTCCATGTCCGGGTAGCCCCCGGTCGTGTAGGGCATCAGCAGCGCCTTCTTGCCGCTGCTCCTGAAAGTCTCCTCAAGCCGGCTCATGCGTGAGCCTCCAGCGTCCGCACATGTTCCCGAACCCGAACGCGGCCGCTCATTCGATTATCCCCAGCGCCCGCGCGGCCTGGTGCACGTCCTTGTCGCCGCGACCGCTTAAGTTGATGATTATCAGATCGTCAGGACCATAGGCCGCGGCGTTCTTTACCACATAAGCGATAGCGTGCGCACTCTCCAGCGCCGGGATGATGCCCTCGGTCTCTGAAAGCAGTGTGAAGGCTTCCAGCGCCTCTTGATCGGTGACGGAATCGTAGCGCACCCTTCCCTCGTCGTGCAGAAAAGAGTGTTCAGGTCCGACCCCGGGATAGTCCAGCCCGGCCGATATCGAGTGCGCCTCGAGTATCTGTCCGTAGGCGTCCTGCAATATATATGACATGGAGCCGTGCAGCACGCCGCGGTGGCCGCGCTCGATCGATGCCCCGTGCAGGCCGCTGTCGAGCCCTTCTCCCGCCGCTTCCACTCCAGTCAAACGCACGGATTCCTCCGCGATGAACGGCGCGAAGACGCCAATGGCGTTGCTGCCACCGCCCACGCAGGCGACGATCTCGTCAGGCAGCCTGCCCTCGGCTTCCATCACCTGCTCGCGGGCCTCCTCGCCGATGACGGTCTGAAAGTCGCGAACAATGGCCGGATAGGGGGCCGGGCCCGCAACCGATCCGATCACATAATAAGTACTCTCCACGTTCGTTACCCAGTCCCTGATGGCGTCGTTCATCGCGTCCTTCAAAGTCTGACTGCCAGAGCTCACCGGCACCACCTCGGCGCCGAGAAGTTTCATCCGCACAACGTTGAGCTCCTGCCGGGCGATATCCTTGACGCCCATGTAGATGGCGCACGGGATACCGAAAAGCGCCGCCGCCGTGGCCGTGGCCACGCCGTGCTGGCCCGCGCCGGTCTCGGCGATAACCCTCTTCTTCCCCATCGCCGCGGCAAGCAAAATCTGACCCACTGTGTTATTGAGCTTGTGTGCGCCCGTGTGGCAGAGGTCCTCGCGCTTCAGATATATCCTGGCGCAGGTGGCCAGCTTCGCGGCCAGCCGCCTGGCTTCATACAGGGGTGTGGGCCTGCCTACGAACGTTTTCAACAGTTCCTCGAGTTCAGCCCGAAATTCCGGGTCGTCCTTCAAGCGCTCGTAAGCTTCGGTCAGCTCATCGAGCGCGGGTATGACTGTCTCTGGAACATAACGGCCGCCGTAGGGGCCGAATCGCGACTGTGTCGTCATCTGTTCATCTCATTCATTGTGTCAAAAAGCAGTTTCATTTTTTCCGGATCCTTTATGCCCGGCGCGGACTCCACTCCGCTGGCAACATCCACGGCCAGTGGCGCGACGACGCGCACCGCTTCAACGATATTATCAGGATTGAGGCCTCCGGAGAGAATCAGCCGCTCGCCGCGGACACTCGTGGGAAGCGCCGCCGCCAGGCTCCAGTCAAACACCTCACCGGTGCCACCATGACGCTCAGATTGATAAGTATCCAGCAGAATAAAGTCGGTGTCAAACGAGACAACGCCTGCGAGCGATTCCGGCCCCGCGACCCTCAGAGCCTTGATTACCAGGCAACCTGTGCGTCTGCCCACCTCCAGGCACTCACCAGGGCTTTCGTCACCGTGGAGCTGCACAGCGGTAAGCCCACAGACGCGCGCTGTCTCCACGATCTCGTCCGGCCCGGCATTGACGAACACGCCGACCCGTTCGACTCCGGCAGACGCCGGCTCCAGCACCGCCACCGCCTGCTCATGGCTCACCCTTCTCGGGCTCTCGGGAGCGAAGATCACTCCCAGCGCCCACGCCCCCAGGCTCACCGCGAGCGCGGCATCCTCCGGCCTCGTGAGTCCGCAGATCTTGACCCGCACACGCACCGCGTCCCCGCTTCCGTTTGAATGCGATGACACCAACCCGCCTATCTGTATTTCCGCGTCTGGAAAATGAGAATCATCACGGCCGAAACCGTGCCCATGAACAGCAGGCTCCCCCACATCCACAGCCTGCTGCCCACCGGCAGCTCGACGAAATTCATCCCCCAGAAACCGGTGATGAAAGTAAGCGGCATGAAGATGGTGGCCACAAGCGTCAATCGCTTCATGATCTCGTTGAGCCGGTTGGAAACCGCCGAAAGATGCACGTCCAGCGCTCCGGTCAAAATGTCTCGATAGGAATCGAGCATATCGGAGAGCCGTATCAGGTGATCGTAAACATCGCGCAGGTACGGCAGCGTGCCGCTGGTCACAAGCGGGAAGTCACGCGAGGTCATCTCGTTGATCGCTTCGCGCAGCGGACCTGCCTGCTTGCGAAAATGAATCAGCTCGCGCTTGAAATCGAATATCCTGTGGACCGTGACCTCGTCAGCCTTGGGATCGACCACGGCGTCCTCGAGTGAGTCGAGTTCATCCTCGATCCCGTCAATGGTCTCAATATACCTGTCGACGACGGTATCGAGCAGGTAGTAAGCCAGCATGTCGGAACCGCAACCCATGATACGCGCTCGCGTATCGGCGTCTTTCCAGACCTGGTCAATCTCCGACAGGTCGCCACGATGAACTGACACTACGAAGTTTTTCCCGACGAATAGATCGATCTCTTTCCACTTAAGCTTCAGGCCCTCGCCACCCGGGTCGGAGGAGATGGCGTGCATCACCAGGAAGAAATAATCGTCATAGGGTTCTACCTTGGCCCGCTGGCCATCGGGCTTGGAGGCATCCTCCAGCGCCAGTTCGTGAAAGTTGAATGGCGGCCGGGCAAGCAGCTCCAGATCTTCCTGCTTCAAAGGTCCGGCGATGTCCAGCCAGACCAGCCCCTCCCCCTTGTCCACGAGCGCGACCGCTTCCTCTGGGGAGATGGTCTTTACACCAGCATCGATTGAATGACAAACCTTGGCCTGCATCCGCATCACCGCCCATCGGCAGAAGTTGAAGTGAAGACAAACAGACCCGACTTAAAGCCGGACCATCGACAAACAGTTCCTGTCAGATTCGATACCGGCTCGAACTCGATGCCGGCCAGGTCGTTATTCGTGAATATGTATCGGTGTACCTATGGGGGTCCAGGCATAGACGCGTTTGGCGGTCTCCACAGGCAGACCCACGCAACCGTGGCTGGAACGACGACCGAAAGAGGTCGCCCAGTAGTTGCCGTGCATCGTGTAGTCGCCCTTGAAGACCATGACCCAGGGAACCTTGGGAGCAAAATACCCCGGACCCCTCATGTCGATCGCGCTCAGCTTGGCGTAGATGGTGTAATCTCCAATGGGCGTGTTGGTACCCGAATTACCCGTAGAGCAGAGGAAACTGTCAACCTCCGTGCCGTTCTCGAAAAGCGTGACACGCTGCTCGGTGACATTGACATCGATTGATTTATACGGAGCCGTGGTGAAAGTGCTGCGTATATCGGCTTCCAAGTAACCGCCGCCGATTCCCCGTAACTGCGTAGGCCCGCCCTTGACGCTGATCGTCACATCCTGCAGATGGTCCCAGGGCGCGGAGGGCACGAACTCCAGCCTGCCGGGTTCAAGCCAGTTGAGCTTTCCATCTACCTTAGGCTCAACGGTTACGGCCGTCCTGGCAAGGTCGGGATTTGACACCGGCTCGCTGAAAGCTATCGTCGGGTGAGCCTCCGTACTGGCGCCGCTGGTTCCGTCGATGGGATCAAAAGCTATCATAAGCGGAGCCGCCGTCGCTACCTTCGTTACAATCGGCGCCTTGAGTTCCCTGCCGTTCATGGAAGTGGCGGATGTGAACTTAAGCGGATATTCCTTCCCCTGCTCGAACTTGGCCAGGGTGATCTTCATCACCCGGCCTTCCTCTTCCATCCTCATCGTATTGCCGATACCCTCGAGCTGGTATTCCATGCCGCTCAAGGGGATGTTCCACCCGATCGTGGCCTCTTCCCCATACCTGACCTTGACGCCGCCGACGGGGATTATCGGCATCGGCGTGGTGACCGTGGTAAATGTGTAGGTCCGATCGACATGCGTATCGTTGATGCCGGAGAGTCCGATCTCCTTGACTGTGCCGGTCACGGTCACCTTGTACTCGGCGTCCTCGATCAGCGGGTTGGAGCCATCGGAAAGAACAAACCTGCCTTCCTGCAACTGGCCGTCCAGAACCCGTTCATTCTCACGGGTGCCGTCTGGAGCTACCCGGGCTTCCTTGACGAGCACCGTAGACAACGATGCGCCCCATTGGCCCGTGCCTATTTCAAGAAACTGGCCGGCAGGCTTTATCTCGGCAGCACCGTCAACGGGACTGACAGTGATTCGGGGCGGCAGGATCACCACTCCAAGAACCACAGCAAGGACAACAACTACACCGGCTATCCCAGCGACTATTCCCGTCGTTTTAAAGCCAGACGCCAGCGATCTTATTCGCGGCACCTTTATCTCTGCTTGTTTGGCGGCTTCTCTGCCCAGCGTAACCGTCCCTTGTATCAGCTGATAACTTTAATTTTACCCATGGGCAACGCAGCCCTAACATTTAGTCAATTTGAATAAACTTCCATCGGGTGCAATGAAGTCGGTCTCAGCTCTGAATCAGTAGGTCTCCCGAAGTCGCGCTCGAACAACAGGAAGTATAGCAAACTGCATAGGCGTGTTGCCAGACTTTGCGGGACTTTTTTCAGAGAGCGCTATCTGCTATTTTGCTATCAGGACCGGGGTCCAACCCGATTCCTGCCTGAATTATGAGAATTATTGTCATTTACGAGGATTCATTCAGCCGATATTCTGCTGATACAACAGAAAATCAAAACCATAACGGAAGAGGAAATTTGACTGCTAATAAAAAAGCCATCGCCCTGCTTTCCGGCGGTCTCGACAGCCGCCTGGCGGTAAAGATGATGCTCGACCAGGGAATAGAAGTCGAGGCGCTCAACTTCGTCACCGTCTTCTGCACCTGCACCGCCAGAAGCAGCTGCAAGTCAGAGGCGAGAAAAGCCGCCGAGGACTACGGTATACCGCTCAAGACTCTCAACGCGACCGAAGAGATCCTCGAAGCCATACGCAACCCCAAACACGGCTTCGGCCGCGGTCTGAACCCGTGCCTGGACTGCCGTATCAGCATGTTCCGCCGGGCGGGAAAGTACATGAAAGAAACCGGAGCCGACTTCCTGGTGACCGGAGAGGTCTGGGGAGAACGGCCGATGTCACAACGGCCTGACGCCCTCAGGATCATTGAAGAAGAATCAGGCCTTGCCGGCCTCATCGTGCGCCCGCTCTCGGCGCACCTGTTCGAGCCCAGCATCCCCGAGCGCGAAGGCTGGGTGGACCGGGAGAAAATGATGGCGATTGAAGGACGTTCCCGCAAGCCCCAGATGCAGCTTGCCGCCGAGATCGGCGTCAATGATTATCCCTGCCCCGCGGGCGGTTGCCTCCTGTGCGACAAAAATTTCGCGGCGCGCCTCGGGAGGCTACTCGAAGAGAAACCGCACCCGGCGATTCCCGAAATCCAGTCGCTAAGGCTGGGACGCCTGATTTATTCATCAGAAGGCAAGCGGATAATGATCCCTCGCAACGAGGATGAAACCAAACGTTTGGCGGCGCTGGCCCGTACCGGCGACCTGTTGATGAGCGTGGAGGATTTCGCGGGGCCGACTACCGTGATCAAGGGTGATGATATCGGGGAGACCACTCTACGCGAAGCCGCCGCCCTGACCGCACGCTACGGCCAGGCACGCGAGGAAAAGAATGTCAATGTAATCTGGTGGCCCACGGCGGAAGGTAATACGGCAAATTCCGGTGAAGACGCCGATCCGGACATCGCCGGCCCGGGAAAAGCCGGGCACCGGATCCCTGGTGTTTTACCCGCCGAAGGCTGGCGGCTGGCCGAAGAACTCGAACGACAGTAACATTCTGAATCTTTATACCCCTGCCAGTATCTAACGAAGTAAGCGGATAGTTCCGAAGAGAGATTAATTATTATTCCGGGAATTACTCCCGGCAAATTTCAGGAGGCGCAGTGATTATTCCGGAACCAGTACATATTCCCGTCTTTGGCTCACGCTGGCTCGACTCATGCTCCAGCGGTTGAGGCCCAAGCTGGTCTCTGGAAGAGATCACGCAGACAATCAACCGTCAGCTGGAACAGGACTTCGGTGGAATCGCGCACCTTCGCTACGTGGATTTCGATTCCAGTGAGATTCAGGAATATCCGGATGTCTACAGCAAGGTTGTGGAAGGTACCCTGGAACCCGGAGCCATCATGTTCGACGGCAAGCTTCAGGCAATGGACAAGATTTCCTATGCGGGGCTGATCGAGGAATTTGAAAAGCTGGGTGTACAGCGGGTAAAACAGAAGGCGTCATAGCGGATAACAGTTGATAGTGGCACCGCAGCCATAACAACATGAAACTCAAAGGGACAGTCTCAAGACTGTCCCTTTTTACCACCGATTTTTCTGCCGGGCTGACGTCCTTCAGCAGACCGCCGGCAACTGATTCATCGCAGTTATTCCATTTATTTGGCCAGCACGCCCAGCAGCTTCCATAAATCCGAATCCAGCTGCTTGTTATTAGCCGCCACTTCCTCCAGAGGCGTAAGTACGATTGCCCCCCTGTTCCAACCAACAAGATGCCCGCTCTTACCGGAAGCCAGCTGCTCGATAGCGGCCGCGCCCAGCCGGCTCGCCAGGATACGGTCGTATGTGGAAGGCGCTCCGCCCCGTTGCACATGCCCGAGTATAGTCACCCGCAATTCATAGCCTATCTCTTCCTCGCGTTCCCTGAAATATTCAGCGCAGCGCGCGGCGTTGTTCCTGGCGCCATCGGTAACCACCGCAAGGGCGTAACGCTTGCCGCGGGAGTGGGCCGCCGCCAGCTGGTCCTGGATCTCGGGCGGTTCGATATCAAACTCCGGCGTTACGACGACATCAGCG
The DNA here is from genome assembly GCA_041658445.1 of Thermoleophilia bacterium. Classification (GTDB taxonomy): domain Bacteria; phylum Actinomycetota; class Thermoleophilia; order BMS3ABIN01; family BMS3ABIN01; genus JBAZWE01. The sequence continues at coordinate 5,027 of JBBAAB010000011.1, read as the reverse complement.
CCGCCCGCCAGACCCGCGGCAAGAGCCAGGTAACCACACGTCTTGCCCATAACCTCTATCAGAAAAGCGCGGTGATGCGACTCCGCCGTAGTCCGGATGCGGTCGATTGACTCGATGATGATGTCGAGCGCGGTATCAACACCGATGGAGATGTCGGAGCCATAAAGGTCGTTATCCACCGTCGAGGCGACGCCGACGACGGGAAACCCCAGACGGTTCAGCTCGTTGGCGCCGGCCTGGGAGCCATTGCCGCCGATGACTATCAGCGCGTCAATCCCCTGTTCGCGCATGTTGGCGACGGCCTGGCGCCGCGCGTCCTCGCTCCCCCTGAACTCCTTGCTGCGCGCCGTCCCCAAAAAAGTTCCGCCCAGGTGGAGGATCTCTCCGACATCACGGTTGGTCAACCGGCGGATGTCTCCGGCAATAAGACCCTCGTAGCCGTTGCGGACGCCGTGCATCTGAAGCCCCACATCCGTGCCGACACGCACGATGGCACGCACAGCCGCATTCATGCCCGGCGCGTCGCCGCCACTGGTGACAACCGCGATATTGTTCATTAAACCTCCGGAGTTCGCATCTTGACCATGGATCGCATGCAACAACCTCTTGTCAGGCTGCCTTATCGAGAATATCGATACTGACAATCATATATAACCTGGAGCCTATTAGTTTGATTATAACCTGCCGCCACCATCCCCTCAGAAGTTATCCTGAAGATTTGTTCCGGCGCGACGAATTGTGCGATGCATCGATCGCGAGTCGATCAGCCATGACTGAGAACCATGCCATGCAGGGCTTGCCAGTCAGGAGGTCATGAGGCGAAAAAAGACGTGTTTAATACAGAATGAACTGAATCCAGGCTAATGGTAAAAACAGCCGATAAACCGGCTCAATCAGATAAAAAAGGTTGAGACCCACGCTCGGAAGCACAAACAGCAAAAGCATGATGAATAACATGCCATATTGATCCAGCTGTATCCACTTGATATATGCCTTCCTCGTAAGAAAAGCTCCGACGATCCTGGAGCCGTCCAGCGGCGGCACGGGTATGAGGTTGAATATCATGAGAATAACGTTGAGCTGGAATATGCGAAGTATGACCATCGGCAGCAGGTCGTACGTCGGAGTCGGGAAAAACCACCTGAGGACGAACGCCGCTATGGCCGCCAGCATGAAGTTGGCCAGTGGTCCAGCCATTCCCACCCACATCATCCCCCTCTGATGTGATTTGAAATTGCCCGGGTTGACCGGCACCGGTTTGGCCCAGCCAAACATCCAGGTGCCTCGCGAGATCAGAAAAGTCAAAACGAGAAGCAGGCTGCCGAATGGATCCAGGTGCCGCAGGGGGTTCAGCGAAAGACGCTTCTGCCTCATTGCCGTTTCGTCCCCCAGGCGATACGCGATATAACCGTGAGAGACCTCATGGAATGTCATCGAGAAAAGCAACGCCGGCAGCGTTACAGCGAATTGCAGTAGAAGAGTAGTGGTCACTTAGCTCATTATAGCTGTTTCAAATGCCTATACGGACCTGTTGGCCACGGCGACAAGCTGCCGCGCCACCCGCATCTCGTCATCACGACCGTCGACCTTTCCCTCGAGCTTCATCAGCTTGAGCCGTGAGAGGATCTCGCCGACAGCCGGCGATTCCGTAAGTCCCAGCTCAAGCAGGTCGCTTCCCCGTATGCTGATACTAACGGAACGCAGCTCCGTCAGGTACAGGCCGAGGGGCCCGCGAACCTTTTCATCACTCGTCTGCGCGTACGCCAGCAAGTGCGCCTCCGCTGGCAGTTTCACCAGCAGCTCATAGATTTCCGAACGTTTAAGCCCCACTTCACCAAGCTTGTCGATCACCTTGCGCGCCAGCACTACACCGTTCGCCAGCACATCAGCGTCGACGCTCCGCAGCTTCAGCCTTTCGGTCCAGAGACCCAGTTGCTCCGCATTCATCTTTCTGGCCAGACATGCAAGGCGCAGGCGCCATGGCTTTATGTCATCCTGCACCCTGAACTCCCTGGCCGCGCTGTCGGCGCGTCTGACAATCTCGACGGTCTCCCTGTCGATGGCAAGGGCCGGGTGTATGGACGGTCCCAGTCCCAGTTCACCGATCCTGAGGATTGTATGTTCGACCTCAGGTTCGGAAAAAAGCCAGATCAGCTCATCACGCAACCGTGCGGACGAAAGGTCGCCCACGAGGTTCATCTCCACGCAACCTTTTGCAAGCCCGAGAGTATGAGGGTTCATCTTAAAGCCAAACCTGTTCTCATATCGTATGGCTCTGAAAATGCGCGTGGGATCTTCGATGAAACTCAGGTTATGCAGCACGCGTATGACCCGGTTCCTGACATCCTGGAGACCGCCGAAGAAATCGAGCAGCCGCCCGAAGTCATGGGCCGCCATCGAAACCGCCATGGCGTTGATGGTGAAGTCGCGCCGGTAGAGGTCGTGCTTGATGGAAGCATGCTCGACAGTGGGCAGCGCCGCCGGGTAGTCATAAAATTCGGTTCGCGTGGTGGCCACATCGACGCGCAGTCCCGGCTTCATCCTGTCGAGTATGACGACCGCGGTCTGAAACTTGCGGTGGGTCCGCACGCGGCCGCCCAGTTCCCGGGCGAGATGTTCAGCGAAGTCGATGCCATCACCCTCCACCGCTATATCAACATCATAATTGGGCTCGTCCAGGATCATGTCGCGCACGAAACCGCCCACCAGATATACGCCGCGATACTCGGAGCTAAGCTTCTGCAATGCTTCAAACAGCGGCGCCAGCTCCTCCAGCGGGCCAAGCAACTCGCTGAAATCCGTCTCCCGCAACCGGGGAGCGTCCATGTCCTGCTCGAGTGTCTGGCCTCGTAGCGTGCGCAGCACGTCGGACCTGGTCACGATGCCAATCACGTCATCCACCGGCACATTCTTGCTGCCGGCAATGCTTGCCGGCACAACCGGGAAACGGCCCACGGTGCTTGATGCCATCAACCGCCTGAGCTCGTGTACCGTGGCATCTTCGGCTACTGTCATGACCCCGCGTGTCATGATGCCCTTCACCGGCGCGTGCTTGAGCTTATGCCCCATGGCTTTATCCAAATCCTTGCGTGAAACGATGCCCGCCAGCATCCTGCCCTCGCGAACCGAAACGCCACTATGCCCGTAACGCTGACAATACACCAGCGCCTCACCGATTGGTGTGTTCGAATCCACGAAATGGACCGGTTGTGACATGATGTCGCGCGCGCGCAAGGGCTCTTCGAGGACATATGGCAGATTATCAACTACCAGCCGCGTGGATTCCTCGAGGCTCCTGCCCTTGACGATTGCCGCCGCGGCCTGGCTGTGGCCCCCACCTCCCACCGGCTCCAGCGCCCGGGCGACGTCCAGCAGCCTGCTCTTGCTGCGTCCGACGATGAATATCCTGTCCTCCATCTCAACCAGGACAATCAGCGCCTGACAATCTGTCACATCCATGATCTTGTGGGCGACGACGCTGAGGCCGTCAACATAATGACCGCTGTGCGCCGTGGCTATAAAGACATCCACATCGCCCACCGTCGACTGCTCCATGTTATCTACCAGCTTGAGCAGCAAATCCCGCTGATCGTGATCGAGTGGATTGTGCAGGTACTTGCCGATCATGCTCTGGCTGGCGCCGAGGCGCATGCAAAGCGCGAGCGCTTCAGCGTCCCGCGGCGTAGTGGTGGGAAAGGTAAGCGAACCGGTATCTTCATGGATACCAAGGGCGAAGATGGTCGCCTCCAGCGGCGATATCTCGATCTTGCGGTCGTGGATGATTTTGAGCATGGTCGTAACCAGGGAGCCGTCCCCGGAGAGCACGTAGTTCTCCTCAGATACGAATTCAGGTCTGTCTGACTTCGCTCCCAGCCGGTGATGATCGAAGACAATGACCTCAACCGCAGGCGACGGGCAGATGTTTTCAATCTCGCCCAGACGGTTGCAGTGGATGGTGTCGACGATTATCAGACGCCTGACACGCTCCAGATCCACCATCTGAATCTCAACAGTGTCGATCTCGTCGGCGTGGAGGTTGTAGAACTCCCGGACGTTGCGGTTGAGCGAACCGGGGAAACATATCTTGGCTTCCGGATAAAGTTTTCCTGCTGCGACCGAGGCGGCAAAGCCGTCGAAGTCGGTGTTAGCGTGGGTGACTATGAGTTCCGGAATGTTCATTGGCTGCCGTATTTCGACGCGCTTAAATGCAAAAAACCTTTTATTCGAGCGATTGAGTCCGGGTGTAAAGAGTGAAGATCAGGCGAAAAAAGTCTGTGCCAGGTCCCAGAACTCCTGCCGTACCAGTTTGCGCTCGCCTACCGCGACTTCCAGAGGCACAACCACGATCTCATCGCCCTGCAGCGCCGCCATCAGGCCGAACTCCTCGTTCTGCACCATCTCGGCGGCTTTGGCGCCGTAGCGTGTCGCCAGGATGCGATCATGTGCCGTCGGCGTGCCGCCGCGCTGGATGTGGCCCAACACCGTCGCGCGGGTCTCAAAGCCGGTGCGCCGCTCGATCTCCTTTGCCAGGATATTGGCCACGCCGCCCAGTTTGACGTTGCCGAAAGCGTCGACCTCGTCGGACTGCACCACCAGCTGCTCCTCGCCCTCCTTGGTTGTCAGCTTGGCCCCCTCGCTGACGGCTACGATACTGAAGCTCTTGTCACCGGACTGGCGGCGACGGATGATGTCACAGGTCTCTTCGACGGATATATCGTATTCGGGGATGAGGATAACGTCGGCGCCTCCGGCGATGCCGGCCATGATGGTGATCCAGCCGGTGTGCCGACCCATGATCTCCACAACTATCACGCGGTCATGGGATTCGGCGGTCGTATGCAGACGGTCGATATTTTCGGTGGCGATCTGAACAGCTGTGTCAAAACCGAAAGTATAGTCAGTGCCGGAGAGATCATTATCGATTGTCTTGGGGACACCCACCATGTTCAGGGCATATTTACCGTTGAGCTGATTGGCCACGCCCAGGGTGTCGTCGCCGCCGATGGCGATGGTCGCCCAGATCTCGT
>JBBAAB010000010.1:0-16646 GCA_041658445.1 Thermoleophilia bacterium | reverse complement strand
CCCTTGCGGGTATTGATGCTCTCCTGGACGGCCACCTCGTCCGGCTTTCCCTTTTTCAAAAAGCCGCCGGCGCCCACGTAGAGGCCCTCGGTGTTCTCACGCACCACTACAAAGTCGATGTCGTCCGGTCCCTTGCCCTTGACCGGCGTTTCCACACCCGGAAAAAGCTTCACCGGGCGCAGGTTTATGTACTGGTCCAGCTCAAAGCGCGCCTTAAGCAGTATGCCCTGCTCGAGGATGCCGGGCTTCACGTTGGGATGACCGATGGCTCCCAGAAAGATCGCGTCGTGCCCTTTCAGCTCGTCCAGCGCCGAGTCGGGCAGTGTCTCACCGGTCTTTATATACCGGTCGCCGCCGAAATCGTAATCAGTTGTTTCATACTTGAAACCGAACCGGACCGACGCGGCCTCCAGTACTTTGAGCCCCTCCATTACAACTTCCGGCCCGGTCCCGTCACCAGGCATGACCGCTATGTTATGCATGCGCTCCTCCAGTAACGCGGGCTCTCGGCCCGCGGTCCGTGAACCCGGGATATCATTTCGAGCCCCCGGTTCTTTTCTTGACATGTTGCATCAGGCCTCCGGCCGCCACGATCTCCTGCATGAAATCAGGAAAGCGGTCCGCCAGGTATGACTTATCACTGGTTATGTTGACAACTTCACCCTTGTCGAGGTCGACCCGCAGACGGTCGCCGCTTTTTACTTCACGCGCCGCCTGTGGACAAACCAGGATAGGCAGCCCTATGTTTATCGCATTGCGATAAAAAATACGCGCAAACGATGCCGCGACAACACAGGAAACACCCGCCGCCTTGATCGCGACCGGCGCCTGTTCGCGCGACGACCCGCAGCCGAAGTTCTCCTCGGCCACGATGATGTCGCCCGGCTGCACGCGCCCGATGAAGTCCCCGTCGATGTCCTCCATGCAATGCGCGGCCAGCTCGTCCGGGTCGTGCGTATTCAGATAACGCGCGGGGATGATTACGTCGGTATCGACATCGCGTCCGTATTTGTGTGCCGTGCCTTCGAAGATCATGCCAGCACCTCCTCGGGAACTGCCACCGTGCCGGCAATAGCCGTAGCCGCCGCCACATATGGCCCCGCTAAATAGACCTCACTCCCGGTATGACCCATACGTCCGACGAAATTACGGTTGGTAGTCGAGACGCACCGCTCACCCTCAGCCAGAATGCCCATGTGCCCTCCCAGGCAGGGACCGCAGGTAGGCGTGCTGACGGCAACCTCGGCATCGATAAATACGTCGATCAGCCCTTCCTTCATAGCCTGCTGAAAGACCAGCTGGCTCCCCGGAAAGACCAGGGCACGCACGTCAGGGTGCACTTTCCTCCCCTTCAGCACATCCGCCGCCATACGCAGGTCCTCGATGCGCCCGTTGGTACATGAGCCGATCACGACCTGATCGATCTTCAAGTCCGCCAGTTCCGACGCCGGAACCGTGTTCGACGGCAGGTGCGGTTTGGCCACCTGAAGCTCTATCGTGCTGACATCTATATCAATCACACGCGCGTATTCCACGCCCTCATCGCTTTTCATCAGAACCGGCTCACGCAGCGCCCGGCCGCGACAGTATTCCTCAGTGACCGCGTCCGGCTCTACGATGCCGTTCTTGCCACCCGCCTCGATTGCCATGTTGCACATGGTGAAACGCCCGTCCATGGACAGCGACCTGATGGCGCCGCCACCGAGCTCCATCGCCTCGTAGAGCGCGCCATCAACACCGATCATGCCTATGGTATAGAGGATATAATCCTTGCCGGTAACATAACGCCGCGGCTCACCCTCATAGTTAAACCTGACCGTCTCCGGCACACGCAGCCAGACCTCGCCGGTGGCCATGCCTGCCGCCAGGTCGGTGCTGCCGACCCCTGTGGCAAAAGCTCCCAGCGCCCCATAAGTGCAGGTGTGAGAGTCGGCCCCAATGACGACGTCGCCGGGAACCACCAGTCCCTTTTCAGGCAGAATCACGTGCTCGATGCCCATCCGTCCCACGTCAAAGAAATTGGTCAGCCCCTGCCGCCGCGCGAACTCGCGCACAAGCTTGACCTGTTCGGCCGACTTTATATCCTTGTTGGGAACGAAGTGGTCGCAAACCAGCACTACCTTCTCCGGGTCCCAGACCTTCGTCAGCCCCGCGGCCTCAAATTCCTTGATGGCCAGCGGCGCCGTGATATCGTTCGCCAGCGCCAGGTCCAGACGCGCATTGACGAAATCACCCGCACGCACGTCATCCTGCCCACAGGCGCGTGCTAGTATCTTTTCCGTTATAGTCATCGCGTTTCCCATCTATGTCACCGCCCCGGCTCTGTATGCATTATTGAGCGCGCGGACATACGCCTTGGCGCTGGCCTCCACCACGTCGATAGAGAGCGCCGTGCCTGCATACGCCTTGCCGTTTACTTCAACCACGACGCGCACCTCGCCCAAAGAGTCCTTGCCCTCGGTCACGGAGTGCACCTGGTAATCCTTCAGCTTGCCCTTGGTGCCCACGGCGTCATCGATGGCCTTAAAGATCGACTCCATCGAGCCGCCGGAGGAACTCTTGCCGAGCAACTCCTCCCCTTCCTTCTCTATTACAACCTGACACGTGGGCAACGAGTCGGAGCTCGAGCTTACCTCATATGATTTAAGCTCATATATGTCGGTCTGTCCACGCACCTCTTCGCCGACCAGCGCCTCCAGGTCCGCCGCGGTGATCTGCTTCTTCTTGTCAGCCACCTTCTTGAAATGCACGAAAGCCTGGTTGAGCTCCTCTTCGGAGAGCGTCATGCCCAGCTCTTCCATCGCCGTCTTGAGGGCATGACGCCCGGAGTGTTTGCCCAGGACGATATCACTGGTCCCCCGGCCGACGCTGGCCGCGTTCATTATCTCGTAAGTCGACCGTTCTTTCAGCACGCCGTCCTGGTGAATACCAGACTCGTGAGCAAAAGCATTCTTTCCGACGATCGCCTTGTTGGGCTGCACATCGTAACCGGTAAGCTGACTTACCAGCCGGCTGGTCCTGGTGATCTCGTTCGTCTTGACACCGGTCACCCTGCCCAGCATGCGCTTGCGCGTCTCCAGGATCATGACGATCTCCTCGAGAGAAGCGTTGCCGGCCCGCTCGCCCAGGCCATTGATGGCGCACTCCACCTGTGTGGCCCCGTTCTCGATAGCGGCCAGCGAATTGGCGACAGCCAGACCCAGGTCGTTATGGCAGTGGACGCTGACCACCATGTCCTTCAGTCCCGGAGCTTTTTTGAACTGCTCCCGGATGAAGTCACCGAACTCCGTGGGTATAGCGTATCCCACCGTGTCTGGAATATTGATGGTACGAGCGCCTTCATCGATGGCCGCCTGCAGCACCGCGGCCAGATAGTCCGGGTCGCTCCGGGTGGCGTCCATGGCGGAGAACTCCACATCGTCGCACAGGCTCACAGCCAGGGCGACCATGCGCTTCGCCGCTTCCAGCACTTCCTCGCGTGACTTGCGCAGCTGGTGCTTCAGATGAACGTCGCTCGTTGATATAAATGTATGGATGCGTGGCCGCTCGGCTTCCCTTATGGCATCCCAGGCGGTAGTAATATCTTTTTCGATGGCGCGCGCCAGCGCGCATACAGTCACCCCGGAAATCTTGCGGGCTATGTTCTGTACACCTTCGAAATCGCCGGGAGAGGAAATCGGAAAACCCGCCTCTATGACATCGACGCCCAACCTCGCCAGCTGCTCGGCGATCTCCAGCTTCTCGAAGGAATTGAGGCTGATACCGGGGGATTGCTCTCCATCCCTCAGCGTTGTATCAAATATGTTTATGCGATGAGGATCCATTGCTTCTCCTAAAACCACAAAGGTTTAAATTGCAGAAAGGTAAGGATAACGGGTTTGCCGCACGGGCAAACTGTTAGATAATCTCCCCCACCTGGGGGAGGAGAAGCAAGTCGAGGAGGAATGCGGCGGCAGGCAGCGTCATGCCGCCTCCCGCGGGGGGGGCCGATACGCGCGTAAATTCAGAATGTGAGAATTCACAGGCCATTAAACAGTTATGTTATTGAAATTGAACGGGGATTTCAACTAATAATGTAGGAAAATGTTTCGCGGAGCCGCTGTTACGCCTTTACCCTAGCTGGCTTGCTGGATGACTGAATCTTCCAGGCTGGATTCAACAAGCTTAATAAAGAGGTCAACCAGTCTGGGGTCGAACTGAGTGCCCGCGCCCTTGCGCAACTCCGCTATCGCCTGCTTCTCGGTCATTGCCTTCCTGTATGGACGGTCACAGCGCATGGCCCTGTATGCATCCATGATGCCGACGATACGCGCCATTAGCGGTATCTGTTTACCCTGCAGCTGCTCAGGATATCCTTTTCCATCCCAGCGCTCGTGATGGTATAAAATCGCCGCAATAAGGTCTGACAGCTGTCTGGCCTCCCAGAGAATACGCTGTCCTATGGCGGGATGCTGCTGTACAACAAGCATTTCTTCAGGAGTCAGTTTCTCCGATTTCCTGAGAATGGATCCCGGCACGCCTATCTTGCCGATGTCATGCAGTCTGGTTGCCAGCACCAGCGCGTCTGCCTGCTCTTCATCAAGGTCCAGCGTTTGCGCCATTTCCGTGGCTAACCTCGCCAGAGATGTCGCCTCCGTCACCGGATAGCTGTCGTTCGCATCAACGGCTTCCGCAAGGGCTCGAATGGTCTGCAGACTGGCGCCTTCGAGACGGCTGTGAAGCCGGTCTATATCTCCCTCCTCGAGCTCGCTGCCCGAAAGATCGCGGAAATAAGCTACCCTGTCACGACCCTTGCGCTTGGCGAACAACAGGGCCGAGTCCGCCGCGGAGATCAGGCTGTCCGGGTCATTGGCGCAGGCCGGCATGTCGGCAACGCCGAAGCTAGCGGCTACCACTCCCTCGGGCAGATCGGCATCATGGGCCACGGTCTTCATGCCGACCCTGAGCTTGTCAGCGATCCCCAACGCGCCGCTTCCTTTCAACTCGGGAAGAACAACAACGAATTCCTCGCCGCCATACCTGGCTGTATAGCCATTGTGTATCTCCTTGCGCAGCAGTCTGCCTACGCCCTTGAGCACCTCGTCACCCTTCTGATGGCCATACCGGTCGTTGATCGACTTGAAGTAATCGAGGTCGAGCATAAGTAGTGACAGGGGCTTGTGCTTCTGCACAGCCTGGCTGACCTCCCACCGCAGATGATGCTGGAAATGCGCGTGGTTCCGGAGACCGGTCAACATATCGGTGTCGGCCATCTCGCGTGCCTGCTGATGCATCAACTCCAGTTCGGCATACTTGTCCTTAAGTTCGGCGTTGACAGATTCCAGCAGATCCTGCTTCTGCTTGACCGCCAGCATGAGACTGTTGAAATTCTCACCGATCTCGTTGATGGGATTGTGCTGCACGGCTTCCTGGTAAACCTCGCAGCAGGAACAGTTTCCAAGTTTATGAGCGAATTGACCCTGGATCTCTCCGCCACAATAGGTCCCGGCTATCAGCCAGCATCGGATATGCTCCCGCCCGTAAACAGGACAGGCGCTGGCGGTGCATTTCTTGGTTTCCCAGCAGGAGGGTATAGAGGAATCCTCGAAACTCACTTCCCAGTTTTGGGTTTCAATCGCCCTGTACGTGAGAGTGGAAAAACGTTCCTTGGCCACCTCAAGCTCCGCCTTCTGGCTGGCAAGCAAGCGATTCCTCTCGTAAAGGGTGACCTTGACCAGCAAAAAACAAAACGAGCCGACGGCGAATCCGGCTACGAGGCAGGCAAGCTGGAAGAAGACCTTGCGTTCGGGATCCCAGGTGACGAACGGATTGACGATAAAGGGAAAAATAATGCCTATGGTCATACCGAAGGCGATCATCACAAAAAAAATGCGCCTCATCGAGGACAGACGCAATGCAAAAAAATTCAACATTCGGCCACCAGCCTGATTCTTTGTACCTGTATTAACCGGCCTGTCTCCATCTTATTTCCTCGCCTTCGCCCAGGAGCTCGACAAACATTGACACCAGATCCGGATCGAACTGGGTGCCGGCGCCCTTGCTCAATTCAGCCAGCGATTGCTGAACACTCAGCGCCTTGCGGTACGGGCGGTCGCTACGCATGGCGCGGTATGCATCCATGATGCCGACGATGCGCGCCATCAGTGGTATCTCTTCACCCTTAAGCCTTTCGGGGTAACCATTGCCATCCCATCGCTCATGATGATAGAGAATCGCCGAAATCAGGTCCTGGATCTGTTCAGCTTCCTTTAGAAGGCGCTGGCCGATCCGTGGATGGCTCTGGACCATGGAAAGCTCTTCCGGTGACAGTTTTTCTTTCTTTCTGAGAACGGAACCAGGTACTCCAACTTTGCCAATGTCGTGCAGTCTCGTCGCCAGGGTAAGTGCGTCCGCCTGCTCCTGATTCATGTCGAGTTTTTCCGCCATTGCCGCGGCAACTTCGGTCAGCTTTGAAGTGTTAATCGCGGAATAGTGATCGTTCGCGTCAACGGCTTCGGCCAGGGCCCTTATGGTCTGAAGACTGGCCCCTTCCAGGCGACTGTGAAGCTTGTCGAGATCACCTTCAAGAAGCTCGGTATCAGCAAGATCACGGAAGTATGCAACCCGGTTGCGACCCTTGCGTTTGGCAAACAGCAGCGCCGAATCGGCTGCCGATATCAGGCTGTCGGCGTCGCTGGCACATGAGGGCATATCAGCAACCCCGAAGCTGCCTCCCACAAAACCCTCAGGAAGGTTGACATCGGCCTCCACGAATTTCATCCTGCGCCTCAGGCCGTCGGCCACCTTCATCGCAAGGCCGGCGATCTTGTCCTGCAGCACTATGACGAATTCCTCACCGCCATATCGAGCAGCGTAAGTATTATCGTCAAGCTCCTGGCGGATCAGCATGCCCACTTGCCGCAAAACCTCGTCGCCCTTCTGGTGACCGAACTCGTCGTTGACGTTCTTGAAGTGGTCCAGGTCGAGCATTATCAGGGAGAGTGGACGCTTGAACTGCTTTGCTCTCTCAACCTCACCCTGCAGGTGCTCCTGAAAATGAGCGTGGTTCTTCAAGCCGGTCAGCATATCGGTTTCCGCCATTTCGCGGGCCTGTTGATGTAAGACTTCAAGCTCCCCATACTGTTCCTGAAGTTGCTCGTTTGTCCCAGTGAGCATTTCCTCTTTTTCCCTCAAAACCCACATGAGGCTGTTGAAATTCTCACCGATTTCGTCAATTGGATCGCGATCTATTGCCGCCTTGTAGATTTCACATTTGGCGCAATCACCCAGTTTCTGGGCAAACTGACCCTGTACCTCGCCGCGGCAGTATGTTCCGGCAACAAGCCAGCAACGCACGTGATGTCTGCCGTGGGCCGGACAATCCACTGATTTGCAATCTTTTTCTTCCCAGCATGTGGGAATGGCGGGGTCCTCGAAGCTCACGTTCCAGTCCCGTTGCGTGATTGCCGAGTGAGTAAGGTCGGAGAACTGCTTTTTCGCGTCGGCCAGCATTTCTGACTGCTGATGGATGCGATCTGAAGCCCTGCCAATAATATAGGCGGCGACACCTGCGATAATCGGCGCCAGCATTATATGCATCGCCTCATAATCGGCACCGTATCTCGCTTCTACAGAGTAAGCAAAAAAAGCGTAGAGGAACCCGGCTACCGCTGCGGCTATGCCGAATTTAAATGCCCTGGTTTTGAAAACCTGAGTTTTCATGACCGCCCTAAATCGGAAATCCTGCTGAAATCCCATCGGAGTGGGCTAAAAAAACTTTAGAAAGGCCTCCGTTTATGCAGGGGTTCGCGCTTAAGGGTTGAAACAACAACCTGTGGCCTGGATATGAACGATGAGTTATAACCGGCCTGGCCTCTTCAGCTAGAGAAGGGTATGAGCGATGGCCGGAGAATACGGAAAAGTCACGTTACAGGCGTGATCGATATGACATGGTTGAAAACCAGGCACGACAGAAACGGAGCAGCTGAGATGAAGAAGATCACCTGGTTGAAAGATACGCGCCGTTTCAGCGGTATCGCGGCTATGGTAACCGCCTGCGCCTTCTGCATCCCTCTCCTCCTTATTGCCGTTCCCGCCCTCGCGAACCCCGACCTATCTTCAATGCAGGCTGAAGCCGACCGGATCAGCGCTGAGATTGCCTCCATAAACCAGTCGGCCGAGCAGGCCGTCGAGCGTTACAACCAGGCCAACACTGAGCTTGAAAACACAAAACGGCAAATAGCCGAGAACGAAAAAGCATTGGCGGAATCTACCGCCAAACTCCTTGAAGCCCAAAAAAGATTGGACAGAAGGGTGGGGAATATTTATCGCCAGGGTTCGATCAGCCTGATTGATGTGGTCGTTAACACGACAACATTCCATGATTTTATGTCCCGCTTCGACCTGCTTGGCAGAATAGGGGAAAGGGACCGGGCCGATGTCCTGGAAGTCCAGGGGTATAAAAACGAGGTCGAAACAGCACGCACCGGACTTGATCTGGCGCGGCAGAAGCAGGAGGAACTTCTAAACACGCTGGCTGCGGAAAAATCTGCGGTTGAATCACAGTTGGCCGCCAGACAGGCCGTACTGTCCGGGGTCCAGGGAGAAGTTGCGCAGATACTCGCCCAGCAGCAGGCCGCAATCCAAAACCAGACAAACGGCCAAACGGGCAACGCCGGAGGAAACGCGCCGGACCAGACTCCAGCTCCAGCACCAGGTCCGGCACAGGATCTTGATCCAGACCCCGCCCCAGGACCTCCTCCAAGTGGCGTAACCGGCATTGCAATGCAGTACCTGGGAGTTCCCTACGTGTGGGGAGGAGCTTCACCGTCCGGATTCGATTGTTCCGGCCTGGTGATGTATGTATATGCTCAGGCCGGTATCTACCTGCCACACTCGGCTGCTGCTCAATATTACTCTGGAACCCCCATCAGCTACTCTGAACTGATGCCGGGCGACCTTGTATTCTTCGGACGCCCGATCAGCCACGTGGGCATTTATATCGGTGGCGGAAGCATGATCCACGCACCGTTTGAAGGCACTGTCGTCTCCATCACGGGTGTCGGCGGCGGGGGTAGCTACTCCGGGGCCTGCAGACTCTAAATAGAGCTTAGCGACCCGTTGCGTCAACCACTGCCATCAAGGCGGCGCTTTTTTCTCTCCCTCTCTCCTGATAACATTTATCGTTGGCTTTTCTGAAACAGCCGCACACTGAAACTTTTTCATGCGAGGAGCAAATTGGTTTCCAGTAAATCCCGCCCGAAGAAGATATACATCGGCCTGCTGGGTTATGGCACCGTCGGTTCGAACGTCTATGGCCTGCTTGAGAACCAGGCCGATGAAATCGCACAGGCTACAGGTACATCCATCGAGGTTAAGAAGATACTGGTTCGCGATGCCACAATTCCCCGCACAGACGCTCCGGTGGAACTATTCACAGACAATTTCGACGATATTATCGATGACCCGCAGATCTCCATGGTCGTCGAACTGATAGGCGGACTCGAGCCTGCATTTGACTACATCACCTCCGCGCTCGAGCAGGGAAAGTCCGTCGTCACCGCCAACAAGCAGCTTCTTGCCAAGCAGGGTTTCTACCTTTTCAGGCTTGCCCAGGAGAAAAAAACACAGATAAGGTTCGAGGCAAGCGTGGCTGGAGCAATCCCCGTGATCAAGGTCCTGCGGGAATCGATGGTGGCGGCAGATCTGACAAGCGTCTACGGAATTGTCAACGGTACGACTAATTTCATTCTCACTGAGATGAGCCGCACCAATGCCAAATACCAGGACGCACTCGCCCGTGCCCAGGAATGGGGCTTCGCTGAAGCCGATCCTACAGAGGACATCAGCGGCCAGGATGCGGCCGCCAAGATGGCTATCCTGGCGTCCATCGCCTTCCATACTCCGGTAAGTCTCGATGACGTCGGCTGCGTGGGAATCGAGGGCATCAGCTCGCTGGATATCGCATATGCGCGTGAGTTGGGGCTGACCATCAAGCTTCTCGGCGTTGCCAGGCTCTACGATGACAAGATAAACGTCAGGGTATATCCGGCCCTGCTGGAGCAGGATCACCCCCTGGCTACTGTCAGCGGCGCCTATAACGCTGTCTTTCTCCAGGGGAAATCAATCGATGAGATCATGCTCTCCGGCCCCGGCGCTGGTGGCATGGAAACCGCTTCGGCTGTCGTGGGCGATATCGTCTCGATAATTTCCCGCAAGACTCCCGGCCCCCTGGAATATCTCGTCGCCCACCGTGATCTCAAATTCTTCTCGGATGAAGAGGTGGTCTCGAAGTTTTATCTGAGGCTGGAGGTCGAGGACGAACCCGGTGTGCTGGCTTCGATCGCCAGGGTCTTCGCCGACCAGAAGGTCAGCGTCGAGAGTGTCATACAGAAAGGCCGGGGTGCGCACGCAGAACTCGTCATGGTTTTCCATCCGGTCAAGGAAAAAAGATTCAGGGCCGCGCTGGAAAAAATCACAGAGCTGAACATGGTGAAGTCGGCGCCGCGACCGATCAGGGTGGAGGGCAGCGATGAACAATAGCCTTAGAGGAGAAGCCCTCATAGATAGGTACCGGGACTTTCTTCCCGTGACCGAAAACACACCCGTAGTTACACTAGCCGAAGGCGGCACCCCACTTCTGCATGCGCCACATTTGAGCAAACAGCTTGGACTGAATATTTATCTCAAGCTTGAAGGACTGAACCCGACCGGCAGTTTTAAGGACCGCGGCATGACGCTGGCGGTCTCAAAGGGTATGGAGGAAGGGACCGGCGCCGTAATATGTGCCTCTACCGGCAATACTTCCGCGGCCGCGGCCGCCTATGCCGCCAAGGCCGGCATCAGTTGCATAGTTATCATACCTGAGGGAAAGATCGCCGCCGGTAAACTGGCACAGGCGATAACGCACGGAGCAAAGGTGCTCTCAGTCGCCGGCAATTTCGACCAGGCGCTGGATATAGTCAGAGAGATCGTCGAGAAGTATCCGGTTCAACTGGTGAATTCCATTAACCCGTTCCGGCTGGAAGGGCAGAAGACCGGCGCTTTTGAGATAGTCGACGCGCTCGGAGAAGCTCCGGATTATCTGGCGATCCCGGTGGGCAATGCCGGCAATATCACCGCCTACTGGAAGGGCTTTAACGAATACAGGGACGCCGGCAGAAACAGTGGTCTGCCGCGAATGATCGGCTTCCAGTCTGCCGGAGCGGCGCCGCTGGTGCTCGGTCACCCTGTCGAGAATCCTGAGACCGTCGCCACGGCGATCCGCATCGGCAATCCGGCCCGGGGAGACCAGGCCCTGACTGCAGCGAAAGACTCGGATGGCCTGATCGACGCCGTGACCGATGACGAGATCCTGAACGCTTATCGCCTGGTGGCTTCCGTGGAGGGAACCTTTTGTGAACCGGCCTCGGCTGCCAGTATCGCCGGTGTGATCAAAAAGAAGGGTGAAGGTATGATACCCGAGGGCGCCAGTGTCGTCTGCGTACTGACCGGCCACGGCCTAAAGGATCCCGACACCGCCATCAGCACCGGCCCACAAGTGACCAAAGTCGCCGCCGACTTCGATCAGGTTGTCAAAATACTCAATTTATAATATTCGATGAAATACATCGTCCTGATTCCCGACGGCTCCGCCGACGAACCCCGCGAAGAACTGGGCGGGCAGACTCCGCTACAGGCGGCAGTCACTCCCAATCTTGACCGCCTGGCCCGTGAGGGCACGGTGGGTCTGGCCCACACTATACCTTCCGGTTTTCCTCCGGGCAGCGACGTTGCCAACATGTGTGTACTTGGCTATGACCCCCACCTTTATTACACGGGACGGGCCCCGCTGGAAGCGGCAAGTCTCGACCTCGATCTGCCGGGCGACAGCATCGCCTTTCGCTGCAATCTAGTTTACATCGAAGACGGCGTAATGCGCGACTTTTCGGCCGGCCACATCACCACCGATGAAGCCGATGAGCTGATTTCCTTTCTTGAGGAAAACCTCGGCGGGACGGATGCGTCTTTCCATACCGGTTTGAGCTACCGTCACATCCTGGTATCGAGGGGTAAAGCCCTGGGGGCGAAGTGCACACCGCCACACGACATCACCGGCAAACAGATAGCCGGTTTCATGCCCCGGGGAGAAGGGTCGGATTGGGTTATCGGCCTTATGGAAGCGTCGGCGGGTCTGCTGGCCGAACACCCCGTGAATCTGAAGCGTGTAAGTGAGGGAAAATCTCCGGCCAACATGATCTGGCTCTGGGGCCAGGGAAAAGCTCCCAGTATGCCCACGCTAACCGAGCGCTTCGGCCTGACCGGTTCGGTCATCTCGGCAGTCGACCTGGTCAAGGGCCTGGGCAAATACGCCGGGCTTAAAGTCGTTGAGGTTCCCG
Source organism: Thermoleophilia bacterium (assembly GCA_041658445.1). Classification (GTDB taxonomy): domain Bacteria; phylum Actinomycetota; class Thermoleophilia; order BMS3ABIN01; family BMS3ABIN01; genus JBAZWE01. The sequence goes on along the minus strand of JBBAAB010000010.1, from coordinate 4,290 downwards.
GCGCAACCGGATGGCTGGATACGGATTACGCTGCCAAGGGACGCTACGCGCTCAAGGAACTGGAAAGCGTGGACTTCATCTATGTTCATGTAGAGGCTCCCGATGAGGCTTCTCACTCCGGTGACACCGCGGCCAAAGTGAACGCTATCGAGCGCTTCGACACAGAACTGGTGGGAACGATCCTGGAAGGGATCTCTGAATGGCCGGATCACAAAATATTGATCGTGCCCGACCACGCTACGCCAATTTCAATAAAAACGCACAACGATGATCCGGTTCCGTTCCTTGTTTATGAACCAGGACAAGCGGGCGAGAGCGGTTATTCTTTCGATGAAAAATCTGCTGCCGGCAGCGAGCTTGTGTTCGAGCAGGGCTGGAAGCTGATGGAATGGTTTCTGGAAAAATAATCAGCGGGGACTTAAGCCCTACGTTAAGTCCCCGCCGTGCCTCCCCACTACCGCGACCCCGCCCTTCCAGGCGGAAAAATCCGCCCGCGTGCCGCAGTTGTGAGCTTTGTGATCAATGTGAATTACATTTCTACCTATTCCTCATCTTTCCTTTTTTCAATCCTGGACAAATCGTACCGGAGGCCGATTCAGGCAACAACCGGAACACTTCTAACCGGCTTCGCGCAATCTGAGATTGTATACTGTCATGCCTACGTTTCCCGCTATGACCTGTGCCAGCCGCCGTATCTCCTCAAGCTGCTTTTCACCGATTTGACTGCGTACTTTCACAAGAATATGCAGGACACCCAATATAGAGCCGGTAGCCTTGACTGGTATACAGATATACGCCAGGCCATCTTCAGTGTCCGCCGAAAGCTCCGTGTATTCCGCGGATGGCTCTTCCTCGACGTGCGGGCAACGCATCCCATGGCCCCCCTGAATGAAAATATGGGGTTGTCCCTGCCGGAGAGACCAGCATTCGTCTGCAATGAATTCCTTCCTGGCCGGTGGATTCTTTCCCCACGAACCAGAGACCTTGTAAAGTTGACTCGACTCATCAACAAGATAAAGGGCCCCCGAAGCGTCCGGGAAGATTTCAGCAGCCGATTGGCCAAATGCCGTACAGGCTTCTTCTAATGTAAGACAGCTTTGTAAAAGCTCGTCAAGCTCGCGGGTTAGCTGTTCGTCCCTTCTGAAGCGCTCGAGCTCATCAGATTTTTCCTGTAGCTGGACGGCGGTCCGCTTCAGCTCAACCTGCCTTTTCTCGGCATCGTCTTCCAGCCTGTCCTTGACCTTCATCAGGGACTCTTCGCCATGCTTGCGGGCTGTGATATCGAGCCACATTCCGACGATGTATCCAACCTCCGCGCCTTCGGGTTTTGCCAGACGCAAAACGTCAAGAAACCACTTGTAAGAACCATCCGCCGACCGCCACCGGTATTCATACTCGTGATAACCTTTCTGAAACACTTTGGGTAACTCCTCAAAAACCCGCGGCGCGTCCTCCGGATGGATATGGTCTATCCAGAAGGAAGAATCGGAGATCAGGTCAGCAGGTTTGTGGCCGGTAACTGTCTCCACGTTACTGCTGACATAGGTGACGCCAAAATCATCTTCAGCCCTGCTCGTGTAGAAGATGATCGGCAGGGACTCAAGCAGCAGGGACAACTGCTCACCGGTACGTCTGAGGGCCACCGCCTGCTCGTCACGCTCGCCCCGGGTACGAAGCGCACTTATTCCATATGAAAGATCACCCGCCAGCCCCATCAGAAGCGCGACTTCCTCAGCATCGAAGGCATCGGTTTCGGACGCATAGATATTCAGCGAGCCAAAGGTATCGCCGTTGGCGCTTAATGGCAGGGCCACAGTTGATGCATAACCTCGCGTAAGGGCTTCCGCCCGCCAGGGAAGATAACCATTGTCTGTCAGCAAATCCCTGACAACGCTCGGCTTCCCGCTACGGATTGCATTGCCGGTGGGACCACGTCCCAGTTCCGTTGCATCGTCCCAGGAGACCTTTGCCGACTCGAGATATCCTTTCTCATAGCCGGCTGAAGCCACCGGGTGGACCAGCTTCTCGGCTCCTGATTCAACAAAGCCCACCCAGGCGAAGCGATAACCCCCCACCTCGACCACGGCCTTACATATGTCGCGCAATAATTCCGGCTCTCCGGATGCGCCGACAAGCGCGTGATCGGCTGCCATCGAGGTTCTAAGAGCCCGATTTACAGCCTGCAACCGCTCCTCCGCTAGCTTCTTCTCGTCAAGCTCGAGCCGCAGCCGCTCGTTAAGTTGCTCCAGCTCTCGGGTTCGTCTGGTGACAACAACTTCGAGCCCATCGGTAGTTTCCTGGAGGGCATCCTCCGCCCGCTTGCGTCCCGTTATATCACGGGATATGCCCAGGACGGCGCTGAACTTTCCCGAAATCTCGTCCTTTATCGGCACCATGGATGTGCTCTGCCATGATAACTGTCCATCAAAAAAGGCCTGACTTTCAAAATTAAGCGGTTTCTCTGTCCTGAACACTTCCTTTAAGACAAGCTCCTGCTGGTCTGCCATATCCTGCGGAAAGACAACATCCTGTCTCTTTCCGATGATCTCCTTTGGCTGGCTGCCGAGCTTCTCCGCCGCGTAATTGTTCAGATATTTTATCTTCCCGTTACGATCCAGAATGAAGATGAAATCCTGTGCGGCTTCCGCCAGGGTCCGGTAACGTTCCTCACTTTCTACCAGCGCCTCTTCGATCTCGATTCTCTCCACTATCTCAACTTCAAGTTCCCGCCAGCGGCGCATGGCAAAAACGCTTAAAGCGGCGGCGAGGATGGCGAGGGCTACGATAAGTTCGTCATACTGAAAAGGGCTTTCCTTGAGCTCGATTGACGCAGCCTGAAATGAGTCATGAAGATCAAGAACCGACGTGAGAACGAACGTGAGCGCGAAGAAGAAAAAAACCAGTATCAGATCACGGAGAACTTTGAAACTCTTTTGCTGGGTGCGTTCGGGGAGCGAAGCTTTAACCAGATCCTTGCCGCCTACGGACTCTTGTATGCGATGCTCACCAGATACCCTCGGCTTACTGCCGAATCTGGTGAGAAATTCCTTCCATTTTTTTTCCGGCTGGTCCATAAATGTAATTTTCCCAATCGAAGCTTCAATTCAAACCGCATGTTTCCTTTCAGCTGCCGGTTTATCGGAAAAACCGGGGAAAATCAGAAGCGTATTCCTGCGCCCCGGTCAGCCGGGCCGGCAAGTCTAGTGTAAAGCTCCAGCAGGCCTTTGCGCTCCGGCAGGACTCGAGATTGCAGCCGGGACAGACGGTAGTTGAGAAGCTCCTCGGCCTCATCGACAGTTTTATTGCCTTCCCTTGTGCCAACGAGATCCAACTCACCTGTTTCCAGATTCACCCGAATGAGATCGCCATCCTCGATTACCGCAATCGGTCCACCCGCGGCCGCCTCTGGAGATATGTGTCCAATACATGGACCCCTGGTGGCTCCCGAAAAACGTCCGTCAGTCAATAAAATCACACCTTCATTCAACTCAGGGTCAGAGGCCAGAGCCGCGGTCAGATAGAACATCTCGGGCATGCCCGTCGCCCTCGGGCCCTCATAACGTACGATGATGGCGTCACCCGCTCTGATTTCGCCCGAAAACACGGCATCCATCGCCGCCTGCTGGCCATCGAAAACCCTGGCGCTGCCCGTAAACGATATCATACCCGGGACCACTGCGGAGCGCTTGCAGACAGCCCCACGTGGAGCGATATTGCCCGATAGCACGACAAGACTGCCCCGATCCTCAAGGGGGTCTGAAACAGGCCGGATGACATCACGCAGATCAAGGCTGAACTGATCAAGCCGTTGAGAGCGCTCTTCAAAAAATCCCTCTACCTTCAGTCTTTCCAGGTTCTCACCCATGCTTGTCCCGGTCACCGTCATTACATCGGGGTCTAGGAACTCTGCAACCTCCTGCATGAGCCGCGGCACACCTCCGGCATGCCAGAAAATATCGGCCGTATGTGTACCGGAGGGCCGCAGGTTTGATATCCATGGCACCCGGGAGTTGATCTCGTTAACCTTTTGCCATGAGAAAACGATCCCCATCTCTTCGGCCAGCGCTGCAAGATGAAGCATGGCGTTCGTGGAGCCTCCCAGTGCCGCGTGCACTACCAAGGCATTGTCGATCGCTTCCGGCGTTATTATCTGCTCTGGACGTATTCCATTTGAGATGAGCCCGGCTGTGCGCCTTCCTGTCTCCTGCGCCAGCTTTTCATGTTCAGACACCGTTGTCGGACAGCAGGCCGCACCGGGCAACGACAATCCCAGAGCCTCAGACATGATCT
>JBBAAB010000009.1:0-16661 GCA_041658445.1 Thermoleophilia bacterium | reverse complement strand
TGACTGTCTTTTTATTCATCCGTCCTTCCTTGGACAAAAAGATAATTCATTTGAACTAATGAGCCTTCGAGGGTTCGGTAAATGAAGGCTGGGCCTTTAGAATTTTCTGTTGCGCAATGTGGGGCCGCACACCATAACCGCTTCAGCTTTTTCCCACCATGACAGTCTCAGGCATGGTGCTCAAAGAGAATGGCGGGCTGATTTCCCTGTATAGCTCGCATATCTTCCGCATGCGCTTACGCTTGAGGATGAATGTCTCATCCTCGAACCTCACATTTATGTCGAACAGGCGGTACTCATGTCCTTCCCTCTTCAGAGTGCCCGCGATAGAACTCAGACCCACCTGGGGAGAACGGTTGCGTGCTATGTTCGGATAAAGAAAAAGTACTCTCATGTGCTAATCCAAATATTCGTCAATGCCACCTTTTACCCTCGTTTTCTAATCGATGAACTCCCGGTGCCACAGCTCAAAAATAAGCAGCATCCAGATTTGCCACACACCCTTGCCGGTGCGTTCATGCCGGTCCACTATGAATTTCAGGTACTTATCATCGAAGTAACCACGGCTCCTTGCCTCATCTGAAAAAATAACCCTTTTTGACTCACGGCCTAGATGCCCCTGAAGCCAGGGTGACGCCGGCGGCGCAAAACCGGATTTGTCACGATAAACCGTGTCATTGCGGAGGATCCCCTCGCCCATCTTCTTGAGAATATATTTCGATTCGGTTCCCCTCAGAACGGCATCATCGGAGAGACTTGCCGCGAATTCGACAAAATTATGGTCCAGAAAAGGTGTTCTTCCCTCAACGCCGAATGCCGCACACGTCCTGTCGAGTATCCTCAGCATGTTAGGCATCATGTTCTTCATGTCGAGATACATCATCCTGTCAATTGTTGTAGCAGCGGGCGCGTTTTTAAACATATCGAGGTAATGATTTTCAGTAGTATACCCGCCCAGCCCGGAGCGTAACTTCTGCGAAAACAGCTTTTCCTTTTCGTTTGGCGGGAAGGTGCTGGCGATGCGAAGCGCCCGCTGTGCGGATGTTCTGGGGAGTTCGTAAAACAGTCCTCTGAGAGGCTGGGGACCGAAAAAATCGAGAGTTTTCTTGATTTCACGCCAACCGCTGACAGGTCTGATTCTCCTTATCGCCCGCGAAAACCGATCCCTGATATCGGCAATGATATACCGGTTGTAACCAGCGAGTAACTCATTGCTCCCCTGCCCCCCAAGCACTACTTTGACGAAATGGCTGGTAAATTCGTTCAGGACGTAGAAAGAATGGATGCCCGGACTCACGGTCGGCTCATCAACGTGCCAGATGACCTTGAGCATGGTATCGAGAAAAGTATCCTCGGTAGGGAATACCTCAATGGTCTCATGCCTGACTCCGGCATACTCCGCGGCCCTGAGGGCAAAATCACGCTCGTCGTACTCCTGCTCCCTGAAACCGGCCGAGAGGGTGATTATGCGGTCCCGGTCCCGGCGGGCGGCCAGCGACGTGATGAAACTCGAATCGATGCCTCCACTTAAATGAATGCCCAATGGTGATACGTCGGACATCTCGAGATCGACCGCCTTCTCGAGAATAGCCAGGCCCTTCTCAACCAGCTCCTTCTCATTCCAGGGGTGGTCGGGTACGAAATTCATGTCCCAGTAGCGGTTCATGCGCCCATGACCGTCGCTGTCGACGATATAGATGCAACCCGGCGGCACCGCCTGGATACCGTCGAACATGGTTTCACTGTCAAAGATATAGGAGAGGCCGAAAAAGTCGCTCACGGCACGGAAATTAACATTCCTGCGGATTGAAGGCTCGGCGAGGATCGCCTTGATCTCGGAACCGAATACCAGCCCGGAAGATTCATGTGAATAATAGAGCGGTTTTGTGCCGATGCGGTCCCTGGCCAGCAGCAGCCGGCGTTTGCGGCTGTCCCAGAGAGCCAGACCGTACATACCGTTGACATCATCCAGGAACCGCACACCATCATCTTCATATAGATGGAGCAGCACTTCGATGTCCGAACCGGTCTTGAACCGGTGTCCCTTAGCCTCCAACCTCCGGCGCAGTTCAGCGTGGTTGAAGACGCGGCCGTCGCAGACGATGACGATCGCGCCGTCCTCGTTATAGAGGGGTTGTGGCGTGGATGCAGCCGAAGGTATGGCCAGGTAACAATGGGCGATACCGATATTGCCGTCGATGAAATGGTCAGACCCATCGGGCCCCCGATGGGCGATGGCATTAATGAGCGAGGCAAGTTCTGCTTCAGAAACGGCTGCGGATTGATTTTTTATGATTCCGGCTACGCCGCTCATGAGCCCCTTTCAATCCCGGCTTTCTCCATTCGGCAGGTAGATCCAGGATTATCCGTATTCTGCAGTTTAATTTTACCTTGTTGCAATCTGAGTTGAGATATTCCGTGATCCGGAGCACCAACTGCAAATAAGCATCGCGCAATTGTACAAGAAACTATGCCGGAGTGCATCCCCGAAAGTTCCTCGTCCCCTGTTGGTGGCCGTGGGGAATAAAAAAAATTTCTGCTCTTCCCGTTAGCTCAGGTTGGCTGTCATCCTGAAAGCTAATGCAGCCGGACTCAGTTAGCCCGGCTAAGTCCCTTAAAGCGCCTTGACATGCTGACGCATGTTTCCCTGGTCACACTGTAAAGCGATACGAAAAACTGCGCCGCGCGATTCTTCCTGTAGGTATGTGGCCTGATGGACGTAAGACAGAACTCATTGAATTTGCCGGCAAGCCTTCTGTATATGCGCCAGCGAACCTTGATCATCGGCTTCATGAAGGGCCTCAGGAAAGGCAGCTTGACAAAAACCATGAACAGGTCGCACAGGTTTTCCGTCTCACGCTTGTTCACATTTTTTGTAGAGATGTTACGAAATGGGGAGACGTTAATGTTCGTTATGTCGTAGCAGACCATGTCGCTCTGCTGCGTATATATGCCAAGGTCTGTTTCGGGCAGCGGTGCGTAGACATTCACGTCTGAGTAATCAACCCCGCATTTTATGTTGAAATCGAGCGTCTTGAAATCATTCTCGATCGGAGAGTCCGGAATGCCCAGGATATTGTGCGCAAACAAACGTATGCCATGACTCTTGATCATTGCGCAGACACTCAGCAGGAACTCGTCGGTCATCTTCCGGCGCAGGATCTGCTGCCTGGTTTCCTCATCGCCGGTTTCGATGCCGATCGTTATCGATAGGCAACCCGCCTTTTTCAGTAATCCGATAGTCTTTTCCGTGGCGAACGTCGGCGTCACCAGGCACCAGAACGGGACCCCGACGCGTTTCGGATACAGCTCGGCGAACTCCTCCAGCCACTTGTTGCTGAAGATGATGTTGTCATCGAGGATGATGACACCCTTGATATTATATTTCTCTTTCGCATCCTCGAGCTGTCGCACGAGGTTCTCCGGGGACCGCCACCTTATCTTGACCGCCTTCTCCCCATACAGTTTGCGGTACGCGTGATTAAAGCAGTGCGCGCAGTCAGAACGGCAGCCCCGGCTCGCCATCACCGGGAAAGGTCTCGACTTCAGGTATGTCGGATTGACACGGAAAGACAGGTCGTAGTCGGGGAAGGCCAGGTCGTCGAGATCCTTGATAAGCGGCCGCAGCGGGTTTTCATGGATGCGGCCGTCCTTCTTGACATTCATATTCTCGATTTTTGTTATATCTCCGCCCTGTTCCAGTGTGTTGATGAATTCGACCATCGCGATCTCGCCTTCACCACGGCATATCGCGTCCACACCCTCCTCGTTGATGATTTCAGGGCAGAAGGTCGCATTGGGGCCACCAGCGATCGAATAGAAAGAGAATTCTTCCTTGAGCTTCCTGTTGATTTCTATATATTCCTTGACATGCCCGATGATCATGCTCAACGCGACAACGTCGGGTTTGTAGGATTTGACCGCCTCGCGAGCGGTTTTATAGTCAAGCAGACAGGAATACGTCTCATGGCCGGCCTTTTTCAGCGCCGAGCTTAAATACATTGGCCCTAGCGGAGCCTGCCGGTAATGTACAAAAAACAGAATTTTCATATAACGTGAATTTACCTGTAAGTGTGATTTTGCCGGCCGCATAAAAACGGCAGATGCCGGCGGCATCGGGGCTTCTCAAGAAGATAAATTCAGAGGAGCATGAAACGAAACCACACGCTTAATACCATACAGCAAAGATAGCAGTTTTTTCGGCCTTATGAAAACAGACTTGAGCCTTGCCGGACGCAGACTTGACACTGCCCGGACACCGCATGGGATGTCTTAACTCCTAGCCAGGTTCCTGATTTCCGAAATGCTCAGGGCGCGCATAACAAACAATGACCCGACATACGCGAGCGCCCCCAGGGCTGATGCCACCCACGGTCCCAGCCGCCATGTGACATAGGCCACCAGCAACATGGCCGCGCCGGCAAGAACTGGCCTTGACCATAAAATCAGATAATGTTTCTTCTTCAGGAAATTCCGGCGTATCGCCTCGTAATACTGTATCTCCCTCAGGACCGCTCCAAGCAGCGTGGCGATAGCTGCTCCCGTCACGCCGAACAGGGGTACAAAAATCAGCTGCATGCCGATTGTCGCAACCATCGACACCACTATGACTCTTGCCCCCACCTTTTCCAGCCCGATAATCTGCAACATGCTAAGCTCCAGCGGGGAGATCAACAGAGACGGAACCGTCCACATGAGTATTATCAAAACCATTTTGCCGCTCGCGTATCCCTCCGGCATATAGGAGGCAAGGGTTCCGGCGATAAGGGTCGTTCCCACCGCCAGGGGGATGCCCGCCATGACGAGCAGCCTGTACCACTGCTGGAAGTAGTGGCGGGACTCGTCCCCATTCTCCTTGTACGTCTCGGCGAGGGTCGGAAAAGTCGTCTTGGCAAGCGTTTGCGCCACCCACACAAAAGGAACAAACAGGCTGTAAGCCACGCTGAAAACACCAACGGCGGCATCACCGCGAAAAATTTCAATAGCAACGATAGCTGCCTGTGAATATAAGACCGATGCCAGGGCCACAGTGGCAAAAGGCAGTGAGGCTCTGAATAATTTCCATATCTGACCTGGATTTATGCGGGCGGAAAAACCCACGATCCTGCTGGCAATCACAACCATCCGCAGCAGAGATTCAACCATCACAGCAAGGAGATAACCGGCCATAATAACTAAAACCGACATGTTCTTCTCAACAGCAATAAAACCAATCGTCATGAAAATGACCCTGCCAGTCAGGGAAAAGATGGAAGAATAAAGGAAGTTCTTGCTGGCAATCAGTATGGATTCGGTGGCATTGACAACTCCGGAAAGCAGAACAGCCCCCAGGCCCATCAGTAGCAGCATCATCTTTGGTTCATCAGGATGCCACACCAGAATTATGGCGAGCCCCACCAGGCATAATGCCACCGAGGTGATTATCTGCAAAAAAAGGATCTGGCTGTTGAGTGCCGGCCGCTCCCCTTTATCTGCCTTTATGAGTTCACGGGCGCCGAACTGGGTGAGGCCGAGTTCGCCAAGCCATGACAACAACTCCGTCATCGCCATGGAAAACGCGAAAATCCCGAAAAGCTCCGAACCAAGGTGGGCGGCGGCGAACACTACAAAGGCCGTGTACATGATGCGGGTAAGAATCTTCGTCCCGAAGAGGTAACTCGAATACTTTACGACTGTCTTGAATCTGGCCATTGGATGATATTAGCATGAATAAACCGGTGATGATGGAGAGGATTGCCTGCGGCTGATCAGCTTGATTCCGGGACGGAGGGACGTAAAAGGCGAACTTATTTCCAGTCTCAGATAGCTGCTTTTTTCCTATTTTTCAAGCTCGAAGACAAGCACCTCGTTATCGCCTGCGGCCTGCCCTCCGTGGATCAAACGCCAGTCCGGATGGAGACTCTCATTCTCGAGCAGAACCTGCATGCCGGGACGAAAGTCCATGATATCTTTTCTGCTGATTACCAGGTAGTCAACGTCCTTGAGACGCGCATAATCTGTCGTATCCTCATAACCGGCATAAGGAAACAGCACCGCCGTCCCTCCGGAATAAAAGGCGCTGTTCAGTTCGCGATCCATGACGTTCGCACTTCCACCTCCATTATCCTTGAGCCACTCGCCAGCCTTCTTCAGTTCGACATTGTAGCCTTGCCTTGAGGTATACATGGCGGTTAACATCAAGAGAGGCAGCAGCACCGATATGGCAATAACCACCGGAATACCGCGTACGGCATAATCACGCCTGGACTCTCCCACTGTAAGTGATACCGTCTTCCTGCCCCACTCCTCCAGCCAGAGCCAGCCGACCGCAACCCAGATCATGGCGAGAGGTACAAAGGGTACGAAAAAACGCGGCCGGTATTCAATCGCGAAAATCAGAACAGACGGCGCCATCAGCAGCAGTGAAAACCCGACCGCTTTTGCCCGTTTCCGGTCCCATGCGGCACCGAACAGCCCCAGGCCCAGAAGCGGCAGCAGCCAGAGAGGGATAACGTTCGGAAACTCCTCCATGTAGAAGATATTGAGATCTCGCGTGAATATCTTTACAAAGGTTTTCGGGTTCCTCGCAAAGTAAGACAGGGGGTCGACATCTTCCGCCTGGCTCAAATCGACGATTTCGGTCCCGTCATCACTCAGCGACATGATCATCTTTTCATATTCCGGAGTAAACCAGCGGATGTCCTTCGCCGCCGCTTCCAGGTCCAGGCCCGCGCTGCTTTTACCTGAGTAGGTCCATTTCCCCAGACTGCTATGGAGAAAGATCACGTAAGGGGTCGCCAGTACAATGAATACAGCCAGGAAAAGTAATGCCGCCTTCAGGTAGTGAGTGCGCAGACCCCTTGCCATCGCTGCCGTGATGCCAAAAATAAGCAGAAAAGCCACGACATAGAAGAGGCCGGAAGGATTCGCCAGATACGCCAGCCCGATCATTCCGCCGGCCAGGGGCGCATACGCAAGAGCGCCGCCGTGGATGCTGCGCCAATAGAAGAAGATGGCCATGAGGAGAAAGAAAGTATAAACGCCTTCCGTGTATATTCGCGTTGAATATTCAACCGCGATCGGCAGGACCGCCAGCAGGGCGGCCGTATAGAGCCCGGCCTTTTCGCCGGCAAACTCCTTTGCCAGAAGAAAAGCCGGGATCAGCAGGAGACAGCCGAAAAGGACTTCGACCACATAGCCGGAAGCCACGATGTCATTGAGGATGAAGGACATGCCGCCTGATAGCAGCGGCAAAAGCGGTGAGAAAATCGTGTTGACATTGCCCAGTATGTCGATATATCCACTGCCGTTTGCCAGATGTTCGGCCAGGCGAGAGTAGCCGAACTCGTCGCCGTTGATGGCCTGCCGGCTCAGCACGACAACGACCCTGATAACCAGTGCCAGCAATATGAATAAAATTAGTGTCTTGTTGACAGTAAAGCCGCGAAGCTTTTTCAATAGCTTTGCCTTAATTGCGTCTTAAAATCACCCATTCCTGATCGATTCTACCTGAAAATCAGCATGCAATATAAGTATTACAGCGTCCCTTCAACCTTTGCGGTTGTGACTAGGAATGATCAGCGGGTTTTTGCGCGAGTGCGATTATTGTGAGCCCGAAAGGAAGCTTTGAGAAAAGTGCATTTTTCCGTTCCTTCTCGAAGATGTGATATATGACGCTGTTTATGGGTGCCGGCAACCGGAAGAGGTCTGATCTGGTTTGCTCCGGGTCGAGTTTCCGTGGCGGTCTGAGTGCCTTGCTGGCGAGGCGGGTGGCCATTATCAGCGGTAAAACCGTCTTGGTAGCGTAGCTAAAAGATCCGATTTTAAAACCGGCTTTCTCCAGCTTGGTCCGCAGATCTTTTTTCGAGTAGCGTCTAACGGATCCTTGTGACAAATCATGCTTGCTCCACAAAATCGGATACGTTGACTCAATAATCATATAGACACCTCCCGGGGAAAGGACCCGAAAAGTCTCATTTATGCAGGCCTGATCATCCGGTATGACCTGAAGGACTGCACAACTGAGCGCATGGGTGAAGGAACGATCCTCGAACGGCAACCGCTCACCGTCTCCCACAACGATGTTTTTCAGCCCACGCTCCTGGGAATAGCGAACCGCCTCACTATGGACATCGATTCCCGCAGTCTCACAATATTCTGATAGCATCAGCAGGTTGGCGCCGGTGCCGCAACCGACATCCAGAAGCCTGGAGCCGGAATCGATCGTCGGAACAACCTGTTCCTTGATTATCGAGCGCATGCCCCGATGCCACCAGTAGTCGTCCTCCAGGTCACGCATGATTTTGTATTCTTCAAAGTTCAATGCATTTATTTTTTATTCAACATAAATATCACAGGTTTATCGGCAGTGCAGAAAAAATACGGAATCGGCTCATGTTATGGAAGGAGCACTGCGAGGAACGTTCATAAACTTTGTTGATAAATGAACATCCACATAAACCCGTGGATACAAACCACCCGCAAAGAAAAATATAGCACATCGGTGCCGGGTTTAACAAAGTTGTTATCAGTGGAGACAACGCCCGCACGGGAATCACGAAAGCACGATATCGCCGTAGCTTTCGCTTTATTAACCATCCGGTTTTTGCCCGAAAGCGAGTAGTCAACAAAACCCGGCTATGATTCAAGCTCCGGGCCCTCCCCGTCCAGGAACGAACGGCACCAGATCTCGAATATCACAAGCGACCAGACACGCCAGATATCCTTTTTCTTGTCAAGGCTGCGGGAAACCAGTTTCTCGACGTACGGACGCGAGAATATTCCACGGGCAGCCGCACGCTCACCGAGCAGAAGTTCCCTGATCTCCCCGGCCAGGGCACCCGTGAACCAGCTGTCGATAGGAGCGGAAAAACCCTGTTTGCGGCGGGTGATGATGCTTTCGGGCACCTTGCCGCGGGCGGCTTCCTTGAGGATCACCTTGGGCTCGTCCCCACTGACCTTGGCGGTCGCGGGTATGGATGCCGCAAACTCAACCAGACGGTAGTCGAGAAAAGGAACCCTTGACTCGATCGAGTGCGCCATGCTCATGCGGTCTTCGGTCCTCAATATGCTGGACAGCATGTTGTGGAAGTCGTTATAGAGCATGCGGTCGATGAGGCTGTCCGAATCGCAGGCGTCCAGCGAATCATGGAATACCTCCAGGGGATCATAACCGGCCACCTTCTGCCTGAATTCATCCGAGAACAGCTTTGGTATGCGCCGCGGCAGGAAGCCGCTCACGATTTCATAGATTCGCCGCTCGTCAGGGGCATTGATCCTCAGCAGCTCGTTTTTGAGGCCACCCAGACCGTACCGGCGCCGGTACTCGGACAGGGCCGCCACCATGCGTGGAAAGCGCCCGCCTCCGAGCGCACTGGAAATGTCTTTCTCCAGAAGCGCCATACGATAGCGTGGATAGCCGCCGAAAAGCTCGTCACTCCCCTGTCCTCCCAGGACGACTTTAACTGATTCGGATACCAGTCCGCACAGGAAGAAGTACGGGTAGACCCCCGGACTGAGCGTCGGTTCGTCCATATGCCAGATGATCTTCCTGAGGTTTCCGAAGAAGTTATCAGGACCGACTTCCACCTCATGATGGCTGGAGCCGATACTGGCGGCGACCTCCCGTGCGTGCACCCGCTCATCCACGGCTTCCCTGCCGACAAAGCCCGCCGAGAAAGTGTTGAGATTCTCGATGTAATCATCAGCAATCGCGGAGACGACGCTCGAGTCCAGACCACCGCTCAGATACGTGCCAACTGGAACGTCACTGACAAGATGGCTCTTGACGGCATCGACGAGGAGGCCGGAAACGGCCGATGTAAGTTCTTCTCCCGACAACCCGGTTTTATCGGCGTATGACGGATTCCAGTATCTGCTGATGCGTGGTTGACTGTTTAAGTTCCAGAGCAGGGTATGTGCGGACTCAAGCTCGCTAATGCCCTCAAAAGCGGTGCGGCCCTCCTGAACCACGCTAAGTGAAAAGAAGTCTACAATCGAGCGGAGATCTGGATTCACCAGGCGTTGCGATGTCTGCACCAGGGCCTTTGCCTCGGAAGCAAATCGCAGCGAAGCCCCGTCGAACATGTAATAAAGTGGCTTTATTCCAGCCCGGTCACGAGCCATGAAGAGTTGCTTCTTTTTCTCGTCGAAGAGGGCGAAGGCGAACATGCCGTTCAGCCTGGAGACACAGTCCGGGCCTTCTTCCTCGTAGAGATGAATGATGACCTCGGTATCGCAACGGGTACGGAAGACATGGCCTTTCGCGGTCAGCTCCTCGCGGAGCTCGGCGAAGTTGTAGATCTCGCCGTTGTAAACCAGCCAGACATCGCCGGTCTCGTTTGTCATCGGCTGGTGACCATGCGCCAGATCTATAATGCTGAGGCGGCGATGGGCAAAAGTGTAATATTCTCCCCGTCTGAGTCCGTCGTCATCCGGACCGCGATGCCGCATGACCGCGCCCATTTTTTCGGCAAGGGCGGCGTCGGTGTCGGTGACGCCGTTCTTCCTGACTATGCCCGCGATGCCGCACATTATGATCAACTCCAGGAGGTGCCAACTCGAAGCACCGGATCAAAGGTTACGTGAGACATATTAGCAGAAGAAGGGAGCTATTCTATGTGCCGCCATGGACCAGGGTTCACGAGCGGCGCTCGCAGAATCGGATGATGGCGACCACCGCACCATATGCCACCAGCCCGGACACCAGCATCGGGGTAGTCCCCCACGAGTAAGCGGCCAGCGCCGCGGGGACCATAAGCAGGGATCAACGCGAGATCGAGCATGACGATCATGACGGCCGTAAAAATCGAGGTATTTGCGCCTGTCATCTCCCGGTCAAATACAGTCAGTGAATTGAAGCTCGAACTTACCATCATCAGCGGCGGCAGGGTCCAGATGAGGATCTGCAAGACAATCACCGATTCGGAGTAGGCTTCCGGCATCAGGGTATTGATAATAGGGCCGGCAAGCACGGTCATGGTGAAGGCGATCGCCACGCCAGCTACCCCTCCCGCCCTGTACCAGTACAAACTGGTCAGCTTGGCCGCTGCGGGGTCGTCACGATAACGGGCAATCAGGCCCGGGCAGAAGAGCCCGGTTGAGCACTATCGGTAGCCACATGAAGAACGAGAAGAAGGAATATGCGGCGCTGTAGATACCCACTTCCGCGTCCCCCTTGATGAACTCGATGATAACGGCGTCGGCACGGAAATAAACCATCGATGCGATGGCGGTTACGGCAAACGGCAATGTTCCACGGAAAATGTGTTTGACTTCATCCCATGAGAAACTAAAAGAGAAGTGCGTGACTCTCAGTGCGGTGTAAACCATCCTGATCAGGCTTTCAATCGCGATGCTGATAACGAAAACCAGCATTACGGCGACAACGGAAAAACCAATCTTGATAACGGCAAAACCCGCGACCAGGTAGATCAGGCGGCCGATCACGGTCAGGAGCGCCGAGGTTGAAAATCGCTCGTACGCGATAAATATCGTCTCTGTCGTGTAAGTGAAGGCGGAGAAGACAATTGCCACAAGCCCCAGCATCAGTACCTGCATCTTGGGTGATTCGGGCATGAGGAGCAAAACGACCGCCAGACCCAGACCTGCAAGCAGCAACGACGTTACAAGCTGCAATAAAAGAAATATTCCGGCAAACCTGGCGTGGTCCTTTTCCTCCCTGACCATTACCCTTGTCCCGTATCGGGAAAGGCCGAAATCGCCAAGCGAGGAAATGATTTCCACGGAGGCCATGACAAACGCAAAGACACCGAAAAGCGACGGACCAAGCGTAGCGGCCACGTAAATGAGAAATGGCACTGATGCAAGGCGCACGAACAGCTTCGCCAGCAGCAGATATCCGGATTGTTTCAGGACTTTCAGTCGATTGGTCAAAACAGCATTTAGCGTAACCTGTTTGGAAACATGTGGCAAATCACGAGCAACTATTGTCAAGCATTATGTAAACAATGGACAAGTACATTTCCTGTAAACATTAAGCCGGGTACGTTCCTTTCATGAAAGTCCTGGTTAGAACATTCAATGCAATCTTAATGTGAAGGGTGGGGTGACTCTGACGGCTGCTGCCAAGGGCAACCTCCCCCGCGAAGGATACGACCCGGTGTATGATGCGTGGCCCTTAAAGCGGCTCATCCAGAAGGAGATCCAGGATGTACTCGCGCTTAGGCTGCCGCACGGCGAGTACGCAGGCGGTCAGATGATCAAGGTTGACACAAGTCAGATCCTGTGCTCAAGTGATGCCTGACGGCGACCGGGTCTCCTTTCTTTTACAAAAGAGATAGATTGAAGGGCTGGTGCCGAGCTTTGCCGTTGCCGTACCAAAGCAATTGCTTGCAAACTGGAATGGCTTAGGTACACTCATGGCAGGAGTTGACTGCGAGGATCGGGTAATCGCGTTTCGTAACTGCAATATCATCCACTTAGCGCTATGGAACAAAGTGGTCCTGGGTGCGTAAACCTTCCCCTCTGCAGTGAAACCGGCCTCGCTTAACAGTTTCTTGAGCGTTTTTTCACTGAAGCTGTAACGGTGTCTAGGCGGATCAAATCCCAACCAATACCTGCCCATCAAAGCTGCTTCGAAGTTGCGATTGAAACACCACAAGATGAGCTTACCATCATCTTTGAGCATCCAGTTCACTTCTTGCAGCAGCCTTTTAGGGTTCGGCGTATGCTCGAGCACCCCCATGATGGTGACGACATCCACTGATTTACTTTCATGGCCGACATCTTCGAGATTACCATACTGAATATCAATCTGGTGCTCTTCCCGAAAGAAGTCAACCAACGAGATGTCGACCTCGTTGCCACCCACTTCCCACCCCATGTCCCGCATCAACAGCAGAAATTGGCTGTTCCCGGTTCCTACATCATAGATGGAGCCAGGATCCATTTTTTTTAGTTCCCTGATTACCGGAAGATAGTGAGCAATCGCCTGCGATGGCTTGTCACTCTTGAAACTGTATTCATCAGTGTAATAGAAGCCCTTTGTTTCTTCCGTGGCGCGGGGATTCACATAGACAAGCCCACAGTTCTTGCAGCGTTTAATGGGAAAATGCCCTTTATAATGATGTAACAACTTATCGGGGGCATTAAAAAGAAGTTCCGTGTTATCGCTATCGCAAATTACACATTTTACGTTCTCGAGTTTGATGTTGTCTGCATCCGGTTTCAACTGAAAATACACCACCCATTTATCACGCGAACGAACCGATTGATTATTTCTATCATTGGAATAACAACATAAATATTATCATTGAATTGACTCAACTAATAATACTGGATCTCATCGACTTGGCCCCCGCATGAGCATCACGTTATGTTTCCAATGCGTGGTGTAATGGATATATTGATTATAAGAAAGAAATCCGGGCTATTTTTAATACGCCAGCCTATGGGGGTAACGAATGAAGCATAAAGATTACAAAGAACTGGAAGAAGCCCTGAGGGAAGAGGTGTTGGCATTAAACGGGGAGAACAGAACCTGGACCACCACCGAGGTATCCCGGCGGCTGACCGAGATAGCTGACGCCCTCGAGAGCATCAGGCAGGCTCCCCAGGAAGGCATCGATGCCTCGATAGGAAAAAGGTCCGGCTGGAAGATCGATATCTAGACTCCTAATCGTTGGAAACAGCACCGCGCAGGCCGCGCAGGAGCCACCAGTCGATAGGAAGTCCCCAGTATTGATGGCGACAGCGCGCCGAACTCAACGAACTGGCGAGGGACACATATGTGCGTCGTAAACGGCTTTTTGCTGCGCGCCGCCCGACCCATTCCGATGGATATCCATAAACCATGTAGAACTCACGTTGTTTCATGCGGTTCTGGAAACCGTTGCTCATCCAGGGAAGCTGACCTGACACCGTGGTGAAGCTGGCCCATTCTTCAAGGGAGCCGGGGCTCTGAAGCCCAAGCTCCACTGCCCGTTCATAAAGGGCATTTCCAGGCGTCGCCGCATAAAAATGGAGCTGGGAATTATATTCGCCAACGATCTTTGATACTTCCTCCATGACGGTCCAGGTCTCCTCGACCTCTTCCTCCGACTCTCCCGGGAAGCCCACGATGAAGCTGTAGGAAATCTTCATGCCGTGACTGCTCGCCGCCCGGGCCGCCTCCAGGATGTCTTCAGGCTCGATATCCTTCTGCATGGTCTTAAGCTGTGTTGCCGAACCGCTCTCCGCGCCAACGAGAAAAGCCCAGAGCCCGCTCTTTTTAAGCGAGTCAAAAGTCTCTTCGGAAAATTTGCCCAGCTGAGGCGCGCGGGCGTTGGCGGCCCAGCCGAATTTCAAATCATGCTCCACCATCTTCTCGGATATCTCCCGGGCTCGGCGCTCGTTGACGAAGTAGGTCGAATCGAAGTACATGACGCCGTTGACATCCAGGAAGCTCTTTAAAAATTCCAGGTCTGAAAGGACCCTGTCGGGCGTGTATGCTTTCCATCGGCGTCCATAGACCAGTGGCTCGGCGCAGAACTGGCATCGCGCGGGACAACCCTGGCTGGAGACGTAATTGATGACGCGCGTGCCCACGTGCATGCTGTTTAAGTACTGGCGGGGATTATCCAGCTTCTCGTAAGGCAGACGCGGAAAATTATTGATGTCTTCCACGGGCCGCGACGGGTTCGAAACGGTCTCACCATCGCGCGTGAAAGTCAGCCCGTCTACACCAGTAAAATCCTCACCCTGGCTGAGCCGGCCCGCAAGTTCCAGCATGGTCAGCTCCCCCTGCCCCCTCACTACCGCGTCCACATACCGGTTCTGGCTTGTCTGTTCAGGAAGGATGGATGGATGATATCCGCCCCAGATTATCGGCAGCTTCAGACCGGCTTCGCGAACAGCCCTGGCCGCCTCGAGTCCGTGATATATCTGCGGACCGGTCATGCAGCTTATGCCGAGCAACAGCGCGTCACGCGATTCCTCAACCAGCAGCCTCATCCAGTCAGGCTCGACATTCGCATCGATTATTTTTGCGTCATAACCTTCGGCGAAAAGCGGCGCCGAAACCGCAAGGAGTGGAAGCGGCGCCCAGATCCATGGATGGTAGATCTTTTGATAGTGGTTTCTCGGGTAGAGAAGAACAACTTTTTTTAATGCCTTGTTTTTCATCACAAGAACCTCCGGGGACGTCCCGGTCCTCCTCCTCTTTCAGTGGAATCCGCGAACCGCCGCGGTTACATATTCAAGCTGCGCTTCCGTAATCTCAGGGAATATCGGCAGCGACAATATCTCCCCCACCGCCCTCTCAGTCTCGGGAAGCTTTACCTGCAATTCTTCAGCGTAAGCCGGTTGCAGGTGAACCGGCACCGGATAATGCACCAGAGTGCGCACGCCCTTTGACGCCAGGTGACTCTGCAATTCGTCGCGCCGGCCACAGCGCACAACGTAAAGGTGGTAGACGTGGTGCGCCCATTCGCGCTCAACCGGAAGCGTCACCGCCTCTGCGCCTTCCAGCGCTTTTCCGTAATAATCCGCTGCTTTCCTGCGGCTCTCCGTCCAGCGGTCCAGCGAGCCGAGCTTGACCCTGAGAATCGCGGCCTGGAGTTCATCCAGACGGCTTACATCGCCCTTGTAGATATTATGGTAACGCTGTTCGCCCTGACCGCAGTTGGCTAGCGAGCGTATTTTCGCGGCCAGCTCAATGTCGCCGGTCGCGACGGCGCCTCCATCACCACAGGCGCCGAGATTTTTGGTCGGATAAAAACTGTAGCAGCCGGCGATTCCTATCGTTCCGGTAACCCTGCCCCTGTAAGCGGCGCCATGCGCCTGGGCGCAGTCCTCAATCACCGGAATGCCGCGTGCATCGGCAAATTCCATTATCGGGTCCATGTCGGCCGGATGGCCGTAAAGATGCACCGGCAGGATAGCGCGGGTCCGCGCCGTCACGGCTGTCTCTAGGCCGGCCGCGTCTATGCAAAATGTTCCCGGATCAACGTCAACCAGGACAGGTTCGGCCCCTGTCTTTGAAATGGCCATGGCTGTGTTCACGGCAGTATGGGAGACCGTGATTACCTCGTCACCTCGACCGATGCCCAACGCCTTGAGAACAAGATATATGGCGTCGGTGCCTGACCCTGTGGAAACGACCTCGGCTGCGCCCAGCCACGACGCGAACTCCTTCTCAAAAGCCGCGGTATTCTCGCCCAGGACATATGCGCCACGGGCAAGGACCCGCGCCACGGCCGCGTCTATCTCTTCCTTAAGGCCGCGATAACCCGCCGCCAGGTCGACGTAGGGAACTTCCATGCCTAGATGAACTCCAGGTGTTTCTGGTTCTCCACTATCCAGTCGCGGGCAAGCACGGCCGCCTCGTGGAACGGACAGTCAAACACTGCGCATTCTTTCGGTTTCGTGGAACGAAACGCCTTGAAATGGCGTTCGCTGTACCAGATCTCGGGAAAGCTCTTTTTATAGATATTGCCGATCTTGTGTGTGTCCTTGCGGTGGTGGAAAAAGGCGCAAAGGTACATGTCTCCCTTGGCGTCAATCACCGGATGGATCGGATTTAAAAAACAACGGCCTATCACCTTCGTCTTCTTCAGGCTGCCGAAGACCTGGAAGTTTTTGCCCGAAAGCTTCATGGCCTTTTCAGCTTCCTTTTTGGCCTGTTTCAGCGTGTCACCCTCGGGGGTGAACTTGCTGGCCCTGAGTGCCTTGAACTGGAGATA
>JBBAAB010000008.1:0-18828 GCA_041658445.1 Thermoleophilia bacterium | reverse complement strand
AATCGCTCAAAGACACGACCCTGACCCTGAACGCCTACCGGCCGGACATCATCGTCATACGGCACCCGCACGTCGGCGCCGCCGCGTTTGTGGCCCGCTTCACCGAGGCGCACGTCATCAACGCCGGTGACGGCAAAGGCGAGCACCCGACCCAGTGCCTGCTGGATATCTTTTCACTGCAACAGGAATTCGGAGAGCTAAGCGGTCTGAAGGCCGCCATCGTCGGCGACGTTCTGCACAGCCGCGTGGCGCGCTCGAACATCATAGGATTCCAGAAGATGGGGGTGAAGGTGACGCTGGTGGCGCCGCCCGCCCTCCTGCCGCGTGGAGTCGAGGCGCTGGGAGCCGGGGTGGCAAACAGCCTTGACGCGCTTGCGGACATGGACGTGATCTATCTTCTGAGAATGCAAAAAGAGCGGCACGAGGATGCCAACTATCTGCCTTCGCTTCGGGAATACATAGCGCGCTACCAGGTTGGGTTGCAGCATCTCGGCGTCGGGCGGAAAGTTTTACATCCCGGACCGATCAATCGCGGAGTTGAGATATCAGCCGCGCTTGCGGATTCAGAGGAGAACCTGATCCTGCAACAGGTTGAAGCCGGGCTCGCGGTGCGGATGGCGATCATGTACAGGATCATCGTCGATAACGCCGCGGCGGCGGTCGAGACAGCCGGCACAACCGCTACGGAAGCATCTGATGCGGAAGTGAAAAATATCCATGCGGTGGGATGAGAAGCTCGCATGTGACCCTGGGCGAAGCGAAGGTTCGTAAGATGAACGGAAGGGTAACGGGAAAATGTTGACGACCACAATCGCAAAGCGCGGCACGAAAGCAACCCTCGTCATCAAGGGCGCGCGCGTCTTCGATCCCGCGATGGGTATCGACACCACCACGGACGTGACTGTCGAGAAAGGTATGATCACCAGGATCGGCCATGCCGGCAAGAGCGGGCCGCAGGGGGCACAGGTCATCGATGCTGCCGGTTCGCTGCTGCTGCCAGGCTTTGTTGACTTGCACACACATCTGCGTTCCCCCGGCAGGGAAGATGAGGAAGACATGGCCAGCGGCACACGCGCGGCCGCGGCAGGCGGTTACGTGACAATCTGCGCCATGCCCAACACCGACCCTGTCGTTGATAATGCGGCCGTAATAGCATCACTGGCCGAAGTCGCGGAGAGCGACGCGGTCGTGCGGGTAGCTTTCATTGGTGCCATCAGCCGCGGCCAGAAGGGCGATCATTTAAGCGACCTGTGGGACATGGCAGACGCGGGCGCCGTCGCGTTCTCCGATGACGGCCGGCCGGTTACTGACAGCGGTACCCTGAGGAGCGCGTTTCAGGCGGCTCGCATGAGCGGTCTGCCCCTGAGCCTGCACTGTGAGGACCCCGGGCTCGCGGGCGCCGGCGTGATGAACGAAGGTGAAGTCTCAGCGTGCCTGGGGCTTGCCGGAATACCGTGCGCCTCTGAATCGGCGGATGTGGCCCGCAACCTCGAGATAGCCTTATATGAAAATGCCCGGGTTCACATCGCCCATATCAGCTGCGCCCGTTCGCTGGAGCTGATCAGCGCGTCGCGCAAGAGCGGCGCCCTGGTGACCTGCGAAGTCACTCCGCATCACCTGACCCTGACGGACGCCAGCGTCGCTAGTCTGGATACCAGCTATAAGATGAACCCGCCGCTGCGCGGCGAGGACGATCGAAGGGCGCTGGTAGCGGCTCTTGTCTCCGGCGTTATAGACTGTATTGCCACCGACCATGCCCCGCATGCCGCACAGGAGAAAGAGACTCCCTTCGAGGAGGCGCCTTTCGGTGTCATCGGGCTTGAGACGGCCTTTCCGATTCTTTTTACTCAACTGGTCGAGACCGGGGAAGTGCCGCTGGACGTCATCGTTCAGGCGATGTCATCCAATCCCGCTAAGGCTTTCGGTCTGCCGGTACCGGCGATATCCGAGGGCGAAGAGGCGAACCTCTGCCTGGTTGATACAGATAATGAATTCGAGATCGAGCCGGCAATGTTTCAGAGTAAATCCAGGAATACACCTTATGCGGGCATGAAAGTCAAAGGACGCGTCCAGATGACGCTGGCGGCGGGAAGAGTGGCATACAGGAACGAGATGACGTCATCCTGAACAGTCCGCGTCACCTGGAACGGCCGCATGTCATCCTTAGCGTTGGTTGTCATCCCGAGCGCTTGTGTTAGTCATCCTGAGCGAAGCGAAGGATCTGGAGCATTTTCGGAGCTTCATCATACGAACAACAGGAAGAAGCACGTAATAACAAAACAAGGCTATCGACCTTAGCCGTGATAGAAGGAACCAGGATTTGGAATACAGCAATTTAAAACCGGCCGCAGAAAAACCAGCCGCCGTCATGCTGGAGGATGGAACGGTTTTCCGCGGTCGTGGCTTCAGCACCCAGGGCGCCGTCTTCGGCGAGATTGTTTTTAACACGGCCATGACCGGCTATCAGGAGGTCATAACCGATCCTTCCTATCACGGTCAGATGGTAACGTTCACTTATCCGCTCATCGGGAACTACGGTGTCTGCAACATCGCCAGCGAGTCCGACCAGGTACATTCGCGAGCGATAATCGTGCGCGAGATACATAATCTGGAGCGCAACTGCACGGCTGAGCACGGCCTGGTGGACTGGTTGGCCGGTCAGGGCGTAACGGGCGTAAGCGGCATCGATACACGCGCTGTCACAAGGCGCATCCGTGAGCACGGCGCCATGCGGGCTTGCGTTTATTGGGGCGATTTCAGCGAAGAAGATATCAGGCGTCAGCTGGACGATACTTATCCCATGGCGGGACAGGACCTGGCCAGCAGGGTGACCTGCCGGGAGATCTATGAGCTCGAGTTCCTGAAGGGAAAGTACCGTGTGGTGGCGATCGACTATGGCATAAAGCGTTCCATTATCAAGTGCCTTGGGGCGGCCGGTTGCAATGTGATCGTTGTGCCTGCCAATACTTCCGCCCAGGAGATACTCGCGCTCAAGCCCGACGGAATTTTTCTCTCCAACGGCCCCGGCGATCCGGCGCCGCTTGATTACGCGGTACGCTGCGTTTCAAGGTTGCTCGGGACAGTGCCTGTTTTTGGCATTTGTCTCGGCCATCAGATACTCAGCCAGGCGTTGGGTCTCAAGACATATAAACTCAAGTTCGGCCATCGCGGCGCCAACCATCCTGTGAAAAATCTCGACCATAACTATGTCGAGATAACCTCTCAGAACCATGGTTTCGCAGTGGAGATGCCCGCGGCGCTCGCCCGGAAGCTGGAACAACCACAGGGCAAGACCTTTTTCGAGGCTCCGGCAAGCGAGGACCTCATACTGGACACGGATTTCGGCGAGGCGCGCATCAGTCATCTCAATCTTTATGATGGAACGGTAGAGGGAATACGCTGCATTGACGTACCCGCGTTCTCTGTTCAGTATCATCCCGAAGCCAGTCCCGGACCGCACGACTCGCGTTACCTCTTTGATGAGTTCGTCAGGATGATGGAAGTTCGCGGCGGCAATGACAGCGACAGCTCCGGCGACGATCCGGGAAGGATCATCGCCTGATGCCGCGCCGCACCGACATCAACAAAATCATGCTCATCGGCTCGGGGCCGATTGTCATCGGCCAGGCCTGTGAGTTCGATTACTCTGGCGCCCAGGCCTGCAAGGTGCTGCTGGAGGAGGGGTTCGAGGTCATCCTCGTCAACTCCAACCCGGCGACGATCATGACCGACCCAGATTACGCCACCAGAACATATATCGAACCGCTGGACGTGCCGACGCTTACGGCCATCATCGAGACCGAGCGTCCCGACGCCCTGCTGCCGACCCTGGGCGGGCAGACAGCCCTCAACCTGGCCGTCAACCTGTATGAGGCCGGAGTGCTCCAAAAGTATGGCGTCAAGCTCATCGGCGCGGACTACGATGCCATCCAGCGCGCCGAGGAACGTGAGCTCTTCCGTGACGCCATCGACCGCATTGGTTTGCGAGTACCGCGCAGTGCCATGGCAACCTCGGTCAAGGAAGCCTGCGAGAAGCTTGAAAACCTTAAACTGCCGATCATCGTGCGACCCAGCTTCACACTGGGCGGACATGGTGGCGGCATCGCGCGCGATCTCGATTCCTTCTGTGCCATCGTCGAAGACGGCGTAACCGCTAGCCCCATCGGCCAGGTCCTGCTGGAGGAATCGGTCCTCGGCTGGCAGGAGTTCGAACTCGAGGTGATGCGGGACAAGGCGGACAATGTCGTCATCGTCTGCTCTATAGAGAACATCGACCCCATGGGCGTGCACACGGGAGACAGCATAACCGTGGCCCCCGCACAGACTCTCACCGACGCTCAGTACCAGCGCCTGCGCGATTCCTCGCTGGCGATCATCCGTGAGATAGGGGTCGAGACCGGCGGCTCCAACATTCAGTTTGCGGTCAACCCTGAGACTGAAGAGATAGTCGTGATCGAGATGAACCCGCGCGTATCCCGCAGCTCGGCGCTGGCATCAAAAGCGACAGGCTTTCCTATCGCCAAGATAGCCGCGCGTCTCGCCGTGGGTTACACGCTCGATGAGATTCCCAACGATATCACCCGGATGACGCCGGCGTCGTTTGAACCGGCGATCGACTATGTGGTCGTAAAGACACCGAGATGGGCCTTCGAGAAATTCCCCAAGGTCGACGCCACGCTGACCACTCACATGAAGAGCGTAGGGGAGAACATGGCCCTCGGGCGAACATTCAAGGAGTCATTCCTCAAGTCGATGCGCTCCCGTGAGCTGGATGTTGAAGTTGACGCCGGCGCGGCCACCGGGAACATGCTGGCCGCCATCGCCATACCTTGTGCCGAGCGTTATGACCTGATATTCGAATTGCTGAGGCGTGGAGTTTCCACCAGCGAAATCGAGGCCGCGACCCAGATAAACCCCTGGTTTTTACAGGAATTCAAGGAGATATCACTGCACGAGGAATATCTGCGCGGCCGGCCGCTGGAGGGTCTCGATCAAGAGGACCTGCGCGCCGCGAAACAGACCGGCTTCTCCGACGCCCTGATTGCGGAGTTCACGGGGGTGACAGAGGATGATGTTCGAACAGCCCGCAAAGCTGCGGGCGTCATACCAGTTTACAAGTCGGTCGATACATGTGCTGCCGAGTTCCAGGCCGAGACACCATATTTTTATTCCTGTTACGACGAGGAGAACGAAGCGATAGCTTCCGATCGCGAGAAGGTGATAATCCTCGGCAGCGGTCCCAACCGCATCGGTCAGGGTATCGAATTCGACTATTGCTGCGTGCACGCGGTAATGACCAGTCGCGAGTGTGGTTACGAGGCCATCATGATCAACTGTAATCCGGAGACGGTCAGTACCGACTACGATACCTCAGACCGGCTTTATTTCGAGCCACTAACCCTCGAGGACGTCTTGAACGTCGTCGAGAATGAGAAACCGAAGGGCGTCATCGTACAGTTCGGCGGGCAGACGCCGCTGAAGATTGCGGCCGGGCTCGAGGAGGCCGGGGTCCCGATTCTGGGCACGCCGCAGGACGCCATCGACCTGGCCGAGGACCGGGGCCGTTTCGGCGAGGTCCTGCGCAAACTCGGCATAGCACATCCACCTTATGGCATGGCCCGTAGTCTGGAGGAAGCCCTCGAGATCGCGGCGGGCATCGGTTATCCGATGCTGGTGCGCCCCTCTTATGTTCTGGGCGGGCGCGCCATGGAGATCGTCTATAACCAGGAGGACCTGGAGCGTTATATCAAGGAGGCGGTGCAGGCTTCGCCCAAACATCCGATTCTGCTTGACAAATTTCTGGAAGATGCCATGGAGATGGACGTGGACGCCGTCTGCGACGGCAAGGACGTATACATAGGCGCCATCATGCAGCACATCGAGGAGGCCGGAGTTCATTCCGGCGACAGTGCCTGCGTTATACCCACGTTCTCGCTGGCGCCCGAGCTTATCGAGAAGATCAAAAAGAACACATCCAGCCTTGCACTCGAGCTGGGTGTCATCGGCCTCGTGAACATCCAGTATGCGGTCAAGGATAGCGAGGTCTACGTACTGGAGGCCAACCCTCGCGGTTCACGCACGGTTCCCTTCGTCAGTAAATCAACCGGTGTGCCGCTGGCCAAGGTGGCCACGCGCGTGATTCTTGGCGAGATGCTGGCCGACATGAAACTTCCCGATAAAGCTTCTCATCCCCACTTCACGGTCAAGGAAGCGGTTCTGCCGTTCTCACGCCTGCCTGGCGCTGACACGACGCTGGGACCCGAGATGAAATCCACCGGTGAGGTCATGGGAGTGGCATCGTCATTTCCCGTCGCTTTTGCCAAGGCACAGGCCGCCGCGGGACAGACGCTGCCGCTCAAGGGTACATTCTTCATAAGCATTTGCGATGCCGACAAGGACCAGGCCATACCTCTGGCCAGGCACCTCCATGAGCTCGGCTTTCGGATCACCGCGACATCGGGAACCGCGGAAGCACTGGAGACTGCCGGTGTTCCCGCCGAACCGGTCAAGAAATTCACAGAAGGCAAGCCCAACATCGTCGACATGATCCTCATGAGAAAAATCGACGGCGTTATCAATACGCCTCGTGGCCGCGGCGCCCGCACGGACGGATATGAGATCCGTCGCGCTACATTACGTACAGGCATTCCTTGTGTTACCACGATGGCCGGGGCGGAGGCCGCGGTTGCGGCGATCGAGGCCAGCCGCGACCCGGAAATCCAGCTGCACAACCTTCAGGAGCTCCACGGTGGCAAAGCCCGCTCCAGCTAGCCTGATCGAATATCCCGTCGTGGAGAGCCGCCCGGTCGGAGCCTACTGGTTGATCTCCTTTGCCGCCAGGGAGATCGCGGCATCGGCAAACCCCGGTCAGTTTCTGATGGTCAGGCAGGCCGGGCCGTCACTGGACCCGCTTCTTCCCAGGCCCCTGGGAATCCACGATATCGATTCAGATCTGGTCAGGATTCTCATCGAGCCCGTGGGGAAGGGGACATACGAGCTCGCCAGGCTAAGGGTTGGTGACAGGTTGAGTGTGCTGGGACCGCTGGGAAACGGCTTTGATCCCGGAGGCGGCGGAACGGCATTGCTGGTCGGAGGCGGTATCGGCGTAGCGCCCCTCGCGCTACTGGCGCGCTCCCTGACAGCGAGCGGCCGCGATGTGCATTGTCTGCTGGGGTTCCGGACACGAAGCCAGGCTGTATCGGCCGAACTGTTTTGCGACTACTATGTCGAAGTCTTCACCGAGGACGCTTCGGTCGGGACCAGGGGGCTGGTGAGCGAGCCGCTCTACGCTTGCCTTTCGGGTAATGCCGGTAGGCAGGATGAACATGCCTCCGAGGTTTTTGCCTGCGGCCCGGACCCGATGTTGCGTGAAATCGCGCGCATCGCAAAGGAGAGTGGCGTGAGAGCCCAGGTTTCAGCAGCGGCACATATGGCCTGTGGTATCGGCGCCTGTCAGGGTTGTGTAGTAAGAACCACGAGTGGTTATCAGAGGGTCTGCAGTGAAGGACCGGTTTTCGAGGCGGGTGAGTTGATATGGTAGGAGTTCCCGAAGGGCTTTCCACGACCCTGGGCCCGCTCATGCTGAGACACCCTGTGATCAACGCGTCGGGAACATTCGATGCCCTGGAAACCGGCAGGATCATCGGCGCCGATTTTATTTCAGAATTTCCCTTTGCCGCCTACATCCCTAAAACCGTTACCCTGAACCCGAGGGTTGGAAATGAACCACCACGTCTCTACGAAACAGCCGCGGGTTTGCTGAATTCCATCGGGCTGGCCAACAGGGGAATCGAAGCGTTCATCTCGCAGGACCTGCCGCAACTGAAGACCCTTTCGGTGCCCCTGATCGTCAGCGTCGCAGGGGAACGCACGGAAGATTACGGACGATGTGCCCGACTGCTCGACGATATCGATGAAGTGGCCGCTATCGAGCTCAATATCTCCTGTCCGAATGTTGAACTGGATGGCAGGGCTCTCGGTTGCGACCCGAACCGTACCAGAAAAGCCGTCTCCCTTGCCAGGGAGGCGACATCGAAGTTTCTTATTGCCAAGCTCACTCCTAACGTGACGGATATTGTCACGCTGGCTCGAGCGGCGGTCGAGGGTGGTGCCGATTGCCTCTCCATGATAAATACGGTGCACGGCATGGCGCTGCACCCGCGGACCCTTAAACCGGTACTGGGTCATGTAACTGGCGGACTTTCCGGCCCGGCGGTCAAGCCGGTTGCGTTGCGCGCAGTATACATGGTGAGCGGCGCGCTGGACGTGCCGGTGATCGGCATGGGTGGCGCCACGACAGCTCAGGATGTGCTGGAGTTTCTCGCGGCCGGCGCCTCGGCTGTGGCCGTGGGAACGGCCAACTTCCGGGATCCGCTAACTGCCGGCAGCATGATCTCCGGGCTCAAAAAGCTTATGGATGAGCGGAGGCTAGGTTCTGTCGAGAAGCTGATTGGCAGTTCTCATCGTCCATAGGCACCCAATTAGCAGGCACGAGCGCGTTCGAAAAATGCCAGTTATTAATTCTTAATAGAACAATAGTTAAAAAGGACGGTCCGCATCTGCGCACCGTCCTTTCGTAATCCACTTGATTTACTGGTTTATTCTCTGACTTTTCCTATGGCTGGATACCACCAGGAACTGTAATCGAGTTTGCGGAACCGCTACCGCCGACTGCACTCTCTACGCTTGTGACCGTAATGTTAGCTGGAAGCTCGAAGATACTGCTCGAGACGGATCCGATATTCGAATACGTGAACTCCGTCACTGTCTTCTTGCCCGAGCTGGTTGTGGAGACTTTACTGGGAAGACCATCGGGGCCCTTGAACTCGATGATGATCTCATCCGAACCCATCTTGAACTCCCAGACATCATCAGTGCCACCCGTCTTCGGCACCAGTGCGTAGATGCCAAGCATCGTAACCGGATTGTAGCCGAGAGCGGCCATGCCATTGTCTCCGCTGAATTCAACCGCTGTCTTTCCGTCGACGCTCCAGGTCTTGTTCTTCTGCTTGTTGTAAATTATGTACGAAGTCTGGTTGCTGGGATCATCATAGCGCCAGCTCCCGTCTTTCTGGGACCATTTGCTGGTAGTCTTGCCGTCTTCAACTACCTCCACCGTCAACTCTTTTTTCGATAGATCATCCATCTTCCTGGACATCGTGTCCATGTTTGCTTCCATCTGTGTGAGCGTATCGGGAAGCTTGGCCAGATCCTCGATGGCCTGGGTGTCCACCTTATCCCCTCCACATCCAGCCCATGCAATTGCCGCCATCAGGCAGGCGGCTCCGATTCCGGCAGTCCTGAGAAGCCTGTTTGTCATGACAATCCCTTCCTAAAGCATTATTAATGTTGGTAGATATTACGGTCGCTAGAATATCACAAGAGCCGACTTGTCGGAACGGCTGGCGCCGATCGAGGTCCCTGAGAGGTATCTTCTTGCAAACAGCGTATCCGAGTTCATATAATAACCTCTGATGTCTTCTTCCGAACCGATATCCGCCACCCCTGTCAGGACTCTCGAGCAGCGCCTCGATGCGCTACGACGGGCTAATGATGTCCGCTCGCAGCGCGCGCGCCTCAAGAAAGACCTGAAAAAGGGGGCTATAAAGATAGACGAGATTTTGGCCGCTCCGCCAGAATTCATCAAGACCGCCAAGGTTATTGATGTACTGCTGGCTGTCCCCAATTGTGGCAAAGTCAAATCAGCAAAGGTGCTCAATCATTGCCGCATCAGTCCAAACAAGACTGTCGGCGGTCTTTCCGAGAGGCAGCGCAGGGAGCTGGTGACTTTTTTTCGCCCCTGAAAGATCACGCCCCCAGGGAGAGACAACGCGGCGTCAGGGCTGCCTCTTTGTAATAACCGGTCCCTCCGGTGTTGGTAAAGGTACTCTGATAAGCAACATCCTTCCCCGCCTGGAAAACACAGTTCTCTCAAGATCAGCGACCACCCGTCCGATGCGCGATGGCGAGCAACAGGGCCGCGAGTATAATTTCCTCAGTCAGAAAGAGTTTGACCGTAGGGTAAATGAGGGAGATTTTATTGAGCACGTCCACTACGGCTCACACAACTACGGCACTTTAAAGAGCGAAGTGGAGGAAAACCTCAGGTTGGGCCTGAACGTAATCCTCGAGATTGAACTCGAGGGCGCCCGGTCAGTGCGGGAAAAAATACAGGAGGCGATACTTATCTTCATAGAGCCGCCCAGTATGGAGGAGCTGCACAAAAGACTGGCGGGCAGGAACACCGAGGAGTCGGCTGAACGCAAGGTCCGCCTCGAGCGCGCTCGCGAAGAACTTGCGGCGCGGGAAGAATTTGACTACATTGTAGTTAATCAAACCGTCGATCAAGCGGCGGATGGCCTCGAGCAGATAATAAAGACAAGCCTTGAGGGAGGCTCAAGTTGAATAAACCGAAAATAGACACCCTGCTGGAAAAGGTCGATTCCAAGTACGCGCTGGTGATCCTGGCCGCCAGAAGGGCAAGACAGATCAATAACTATTATCGCAACCGGGAGGAAGGCAGCATAGACGATATACCGCCGCCGCTGGTTGATACGCGCAGCAGGAACATTCTCACAATCGCCCTGGAAGAGATTGCCGCAGGCAATATCTCGTACCGGTATCGCGTCTAGTTATCGCGTGCTCGTAACGCGTTGGAGTTAAACGGCTCAAGTATTTAAGATGTGGAAGTTTGGAAAGGTTCCAGGCAGATTCCCATCTTCTCCCCGGCGGAGCCTGATAATGGTCAGTTGGTTTCGCTCAAAACCGCTGACATTCCCATTCTGAAACCATGCAATATTCCGGAAAAAGCATCACTCTTGGAGTAACGGGCAGCATCGCCGCCTATAAGGCGGTCGAGCTTCTGCGTTTGTTGAAATCAGACGGCCATGATGTGCATGTCGTGCAAACCCCTTCGGGTGCGCGCTTTGTCGGTGAGGCGACATTTCGCGCCCTGAGCGGCCATGCTGTTGCCGGGGACGCCTTTGCCGGTGAAAGCGCTGATGGCATCGCTCACATCGAACTGGCTCGCTCCGACCTCTTGATAATCGCACCCGCGACGGCGAACACCATCGGCAAGATGGCGGCGGGCATCGCGGACAATCTTCTGCTTTCCTCCTATCTGGCAATGGATGGCCCGGTGTTCGTCGCTCCGGCTATGAACCGGCGTATGTGGCATCATGCCGCGGTTCAGGAGAATATGGCGACGCTCGAGAGGCGGGGTGTTCATAACATCATGCCAAAGACAGGGAATCTGGCATGTGGGGAGACCGGCGATGGCCGCATGGAGGAGCCGGAGCAGATACTCGCCAGGGTCCGTGATCTGTTTACATCCAGTCAATCTGCAGATCTCGAGGGCGTTGACATTCTGGTGACCGCGGGCGCTACCCGCGAGCTCATCGACTCAATAAGATTTATTACAAACAGGTCAAGTGGCAGAATGGGTTTCGCGCTTGCCAAAGCATCCAGGGAGCGGGGCGCGTCGGTAACGGTGATCGCCGCAAACTGTGCTCTGGAGCGTCACCCGGGCATTCGTTACATAGACGTTCAGACTTCGGCTGAGCTACAGAATGTCCTTGAACATGAGTTTGACAAATGTAATGTTCTGCTGATGGCGGCCGCTGTGGCGGACTATAAGGTTTCGACCACGACAGCAACGGGAAAGCTTGAACGGAAGTCAGATATTCACTTGCAGCTCGTGCCAACAAGTGATATTGTTTCCAATTTGAGAGGCAATGGCAACGAAAGACTGAAAGTCGGGTTTGCGGCGGAGTTTGGATCAGACAAAATCGAGCGCGCGCGCCGGAAGCTGGAAGAAAAAAATCTTGGCATGATCGTGTTCAATGATATATCACGGCCAGACATCGGCTTCGAGTCAGAAGAAAACGAAATCACAATTTTGATGCCTGGCAGGAATGATGAATTTGTGGAGAAAGCAACCAAGCTGGAATGCGCCCACAGGATTCTTGACAAGGTCAGGGAATCAATACGGCAATGACATTCGAGCAGGAGGTCTGCTTATGTCAGCAAAATCGGCACTATCAGTCTCGGGGGACTGAATTTGGGCACAGCCCCAAAAGGGGCTGAACGGTAGGAGGGGCCTGAAAGGGTCTCAATTAGTGTCCCCGTTTCAATACGGGGCGAGATATAGAGAGGTAGGACAATGGAGAAACTTTATTCCGACCAGGACCTTTTGAATGCGCTTAAGGCTGAGGGCAAGAAAGTGGACAAGGACGGGCTCATGGGCCCGACCTATCACGGGTACCTCAAGGGACCGAACCGTCCGAGCGCCGAGGCGATCAGGGCACGTTTCGGTGGCTGGACCAACGCGGTTCGCAAGGCCGGCATGATTCCGGCGGCACGCCGCACCAGGGACGAGATGAAGAAACTCGTCAAGCTCGGCAAGGTGGACGCGAAGTACCCGGCGCTACGTATGGGTATGAGTGTACGCGAGTTGAAGGTGACCGTGGGTCTGGAAAAACCACGCAAGCCCACCAGGGAGCGCTATATCGATGAGGGTGTACGCATTGCCAGGAAGCTTGGACGCGCCCCGAACTTCCATGAGTTCAACCGTCACACCAAGACGGTGACCGCGTGGAACCCTTACCGGCTATATGGCCGTGACTGGAAGGCCTTCAAGCGTGATATCGAGAAACTGTTGAAGCTGAAGGAAAAGGCAAAGACCGCAGCCAAGCCGAAGGCAAAGGTTGTCAAGGCGAAAGCCAAGCCGAAAGCCAAGGCTGTCAAAGCCAAAGCCAAACCGAAGGCGAAAGCCAAGCCCAAAGCCGTAAAGGCGAAAGCCAAGCCGAAAGCAAAGGCAGTCAAGGCCAAAGCCAAGCCGAAGGCCAAGGCCCGGAAAAAGTAACAAGGACAACAACCGGTTAATTCAACAGCGGGGACCAGAGGTCCCCGCTGTTTGTTATCAAGAGAGAAATGAGGGAGGCTCATGATGTGGTGCTCGAGAAAAAAATCGCGTTGTGGCAAAGGCGGCATGAGATGCATGCTGGTCGGCATGCTTGCGGGTATGGTTTTAGGGCTTCTGCTGGCGCCCAGGCCAGGCGCGGAAACTTTGGACAATCTTTTGAAGGACAGGGAAAAACTGATGGATATCCTGATTCGAAAGTTGCCGGTATAACCGGGTTCCCGATGCTCTTTCCCGGAACCCTTTCATCAATTCCACCGTCTATATCATTGGGTTAAAATTGCATCGCGGCGCTTGCGATGACTTTGGGAAGGTATTACAGTCCGGGTGGCGAAATGCAAAGAATGCTGTGCAGGTATGAGAGACCAGTGCGGTCGAGGCGTTAACTAACTGTTTTGCTACTGCGACCGCGCCTCCCGTTCCCCGCAGACGGATGTACGGCAGGACCATATTTAAATCCACCTCCGTAAGAGGGGAGCCGAAAGGTTCCCCTTTTGCCGTGATAATTTACTCCTTAACCGCGTTTCCCGGTGCTATCATTAAGGCTGTACGCATTAATCTGCTGGCACCATCTTGAAATAGCCCAATGACCAATGAAATCACATCCGCGCGCACGAGGCGGCTGCTTGATTCCCTGCCGGACCTTCCCGGCGTCTATGTATTCCGGGACTCGAGCGGCAAGGTTCTATACGTTGGCAAGGCAAAATCGCTGCGCAAGCGCGTGATGTCCTACTTTCGCAAGAGCGGCCCAAAAGAATCAGACAAACGCATTTCCCGCATGCTGAAGCGCATGCACGACTTCGACTTCGTCACCACAACGAATGAAACCGAGGCGCTGCTTCTGGAGGCGAACTTTATCAAGCATCACCGTCCGCCATTCAATATAGTGCTCAGGGACGACAAATCTTACCCATACGTGGCCATCACTCTGGATGAGCAATTCCCGCGTGTGACGCTCACCCGCAAGCCTCACCGCCAGCGGGTGGCATATTTCGGCCCGTTCGTAAGCACGGGCAAGCTGCGGGAGACACTCGATCTACTGGGCAAGATTTTTCCTTATCGCAAATGCCGGGGTTCCGTACCCGGCCGGCGGTCGGGGACTCCCTGTCTGAACTATCACATAGGGCTCTGCCTGGCGCCCTGTGACGGCCGGGTTGATTCTGTCACTTACAGGAAGATGATCAACAAAGTCGAGCGGTTGATGGCGGGCAAGCCGGAAGGCCTGGTTGAGGAAATAACCGAAGCCATGGAGAAGGCGGCGGCCTGCCAGCATTACGAGGAAGCGGCACTCTGGCGCAACCGCCTGCGTGCGCTCGAGCATCTGCTCGAAAAACAGAAGGCGACCGCTATCGGTCTGGACAGCCTCGATGTCATCGGTGTCTATTCCGAAGACGATACCGCGAACGTCCAGGTTTTGCAGGTGCGGGACGGTAATCTCATCGATCGACGCAGCTTCTTCCTGAAAAACGCGGCCGGGGAATCGGAAGAGGCGGTGATAGAGCAGTTTATCATCCAGTACTATTCGACTCCGATAGGTTTGCCCGCGGAGCTGGTGGTATCCGCCGATTTGACCAGCACGGAAATGCTGAAAGACCTGTTGACCGGACAGAAAGGCTCGCGGGTAGATGTCAGGCCGGCGCTCAGGGGCAAGCGCCGGGATTTATGGGAAATGGCGATGGAGAACGCCGTGCTTGCCTGGCGACAGGACAGGTTGCGCCAGGCAGACGAAAAGAGCCGTCCCGCGAGGGCGATGGAGGAACTCAAGGCAAAGCTGGGCCTCGACCAACTACCCTTTCGGATCGAGTGCTTCGACATATCGAATATCGCGGGTGAGCATCCGGTGGGCTCGATGGTTGTATTTGAAGGCGGCCTTCCGCGCAAGGCTCATTACCGTAAATTCGCGGTGCGCAGCGTTTCAGGCCCCGATGATTTCGCCATGATGGCCGAGGTCATCGCCAGGCGTTATAAAGGAGCGAGGGCCCCCGGAGATAATAACGGCAAGGATTTTGCGGCAGCGCAAGGGGAGATATCCTGGACAGGGCCCATTGAGGTCGTCTCATCAGTACCCGATGAGAGCTTCAGCTTACACCCCGACCTCATTATTGTCGACGGTGGCGCCGGACAGGTATCTGCCGCGACCGGTGAACTCAGGCGGATGAAACTCAACAATATTCCGGTGATCGGCCTTGCCAAGCGCGAGGAGAAAATCTATATACCCGGGACGTCACGACCTTTGAAATTGCCGGATGATTCGGTAGCGCTGGGTTTGCTGAAGAGGATCAGGGACGAGGCACACCGTTTCGCCATTACATATCACAGGCAGCGCCGCGCCGACTCGTCTGAAAGCTCGATACTCGATGGGCTGCCTGGCATCGGCGCCGCGCGCAAGAAGGCCATCCTCAAACATTTCGGGTCACCGGAGCGATTTCTTGCAGCCGGGAGCGATGAGCTGGAGGCTGTTCCGGGGCTGCCGGCCAAGGTTGCCAGGGAGGTGTATGCGTATGTCAATAAGCTCGGGAGAGCTGATCACAACGACGTATGAGACCGAATACGGATACGGACTTCTCGTCTGGAAGAACGGATTGCTCTGGTCTCATCAGTTGCCGGCGATGACGTCCGGTGGCATTGGATGCAATAAATCAAAATCCAAAGCAGAAACCGGCACGTTGGTCAGCGTAAAAAAATACAACAGGAACATGCGCAGGATAACATCGCTCCTCGAGTCATATTTCCAGGGCCGGTCTATTAGTTTTGAGGCGGAAAAAGTCCATCTCGACTGTTCGCAGTGGAGCCAGTTTGAAAATGACATCGCTGAAGCCCTCTGGAAAGTCCCTTATGGCAATCTCCTGACGTATGCGCAGCTGGCCCGGTCGGCAGGACACACCGGCGCTCATCGTGCCGTGGGGAACTTTATGGCAAAAAATCCTTTTCCAGTGCTGCTCCCCTGTCATCGGGTCGTTCGCGCCGACAGCAAGCCGGGTGGCTATTCCGGCGGAAAAGAATGGAAAATGAAACTGGCGTCAATCGAGGGCAGCCTTTCGCCGCAGGTGTTAATCAAATAGACTCAGAGAAGTAAGAATATACTCAGTGTCGATTTCATGGAAGGAGCAACACTGCAACTTGTGGGGCGCTCCAGAGCTGAGACGACCCGGCCGATAGGTTCCAGGGCAAATGAACGCGGATCATCACATAGAATTAACGATCATCACGGGGCTTTCCGGCGCCGGCAAGTCCCATGCCATGGCGGCTTACGAGGATGCAGGCTTTTTCTGCATTGATAACCTTCCACCCCAGATGATCCCGGCGGCAGCCGACCTTTTTTCCCTTGAGGGAAGCAGGGTCGAGCGGGTCGCCGTAGTGAGCGATGTCCGTGGTGGACAGTATTTCGAGGAGATCGAGCGTTGCCTTAACGAACTGGATGGCAAGGGTATCAGTTACCGTCTGGTTTACCTTGAGGCTTCGGACTCAGCACTCCTGAGACGCTTCAAGGAGACGAGGCGGCCGCATCCCCTGGCTCTGGATGGGAACATTC
Organism: Thermoleophilia bacterium; assembly: GCA_041658445.1. Lineage (GTDB taxonomy): Bacteria > Actinomycetota > Thermoleophilia > BMS3ABIN01 > BMS3ABIN01 > JBAZWE01. Next base: position 2,377 of record JBBAAB010000008.1, on the reverse strand, counting down.
CCGAAGGAATAAGACGCGAGAAGGAGATGCTGACCGAACTCAAACACCGGGCTGACCTGGGAATCGATACATCTGATTTAAACATCCATGAACTGAGGGCGCATATTCTGAAGAACGTGGGACCCGAGGGCAGCGGGGAGTTTCTGGTCACTTTCATCTCATTCGGATACAAATATGGCACTCCCCTCGACGCCGACCTGGTTTTTGATATCCGCTTTCTGCCAAATCCCAACTATGACCCCAAAATGAAGATGCTGACGGGGATGGACAAGGCGGTCAGAAGTTATGTTGTCACCTCCGAGAAGGCAAAGATCTTTTTTGAGAAGCTGACCGATCTGCTGGATTACCTGATGCCCATGTATCTGGCTGAAGGAAAGTCGAACCTGATCATCGGTGTCGGCTGCACCGGGGGACGCCACCGCTCGGTGGCGACAGCGGAATGGCTGGCCGACCGTTATCGCAAGAAGAAGTATCACTATAGCGTGATTACGCGGCACCGGGATGTGGGTAAGGAGTGAGAAGCGATAGACTCCTGCCCTCAATCAGCTGAATCGGTATCATCCTGAGCCCCGCGGAACAACACCGGCCTGTGGATCCCGCAATAGTCGTCATGGGCGGGGGTACGGGACTGGCTACGCTGCTCAGCGGACTAAAACATTACACTGCTGATCTGACCGCCGTCGTGACTGTGGCTGATGACGGAGGCAGCTCCGGCAGGCTCAGGCGGGAGATGGGTATTCTGCCGCCCGGCGACATCAGAAACTGTCTCGTCGCCCTGGCAGAGGATGAGTCTCTTATGGGGCGACTCTTCCAGTATCGCTTTGACGAAGGCCCGCTTTCCGGACACAGTTTCGGCAATCTGTTTCTGGCCGCTCTTACGAAAGTTACCGATGATTTTGAGGAGGCGGTGCGGCTCTCCAGCAAGATTCTGGCCACCCGGGGGAAAGTCCTGCCGGCATCGCTTGACCTTGTAACACTAAGGGCCGAGCTCGATGACGGTCGTATTGTTGAAGGCCAGTCCGCCATTGCCGATTCTAACCGTGCCTGCAGGAATATCTTCCTCGAACCCAGGGATGCCCGTCCCACCGATGCGGTCCTTGAAGCGATCGACAAGGCACAGATTATCGTTATTGGTCCCGGCAGCCTCTTCACCAGCATCATCCCGAACCTGCTGATCGAGAAGATCGCCGACGCGGTCGAAGCGGCCGCCTGTCCCAGAGTTTTTGTCTGCAATGTCATGACCCAGCCTGGTGAGACTCTCGGTTTCTCGGTGGCGGAGCATCTGGATGCTTTGATAGCGCACACCCGGCCGGGCATCGTTGATACCATGATCGTCAACACCATCGAGCCGCCTTCACCAATAGTCGAGTTTTATAGCGCCAAGGGCGCGGCGCCCGTTCTTGTCGACAGAGACCGGCTTGAAGCCATCGGCATAAATTTTGTATTTGCGGAAGTAGCCTCCGGAGGCAATTATTTTCGTCACGACAGCAGGAAGCTCGCCGATGCAATAATGTCACTTTTGTAAAACCGGCAATTATCATTATGAGTAATTGTTATTTTAATCCTCGCGTCACCGGAGAATCGCAACCACGATGTCTTTCACAAAACTGGTAAAACAGGAATTAAGTCATGTGTCCCGCACGCGAGGCTGCTGCAGGACCTCGGAGCTGGCCGCCCTGTTTCGTGCCGCGGGCAGCTTCCATATCAAACCGGATGAACAGTACGGGCTACACGCTTCCTTTGGCCTGTCGGCCACGGCTCGAACAGTGGTTTCCCTGGTCAGGTCCTTCGATCTGCCGGTGGAGATAAGGGTACGTGAGGAGCGGCGCCTGGGTCCGCACAAGCGTTATGAAATATATCTGGAGGGAGGTGCGAGGCTGGTCCAGTTTCTCAACGAGATCGGTGTTCTGTCTGACCGGATGTCGTTGCAGGAGAAGATTCCCGATCGCATTATAAAGGGCTCATGTTGTCAGGCTGCATTCCTGCGCGGCGCATTCGTGGCTTCGGGTTCCGTTAGCGAACCGGGCACGCCTGCCCATCTCGAGATCTACGCCGACAGCTCCGCCTATCTCGACACGATTGAAGAGGCGGCGACGGCGCTGGAGCTGTCACTGTCTCGAACCAGCCGCAAGCGGCATCCCGCGGTCTTTTCCAAGAGACTGGGCGCGATATGCGATTTTCTTGTGACAGTAGGCGCTCATCAGGCCGCCCTTGATTTCGAGGAACGGGCCATCATGAGCAGTATCAGGTCAGATGCCAACCGACTTGCGAACTGTGATCAGGCCAATGCCGCCCGTTGCTCTCTCGCCGCCGCCCGGCAGATTGAAGCCATCAGTCTGCTTCAGGAAAACAGACGCATGGACCGGTTGAACCAGAG
>JBBAAB010000007.1:0-18966 GCA_041658445.1 Thermoleophilia bacterium | reverse complement strand
CGGGCTTGAGGGCGTTGGGCGTTTCCGTGTAAATATTTTTCGCCAGCGTGGCAGCATCAGCATCGCCATGCGGCAGGTTGTGGGAAAAATCCCCAGCTTCGAAGAGCTGCACCTGCCACCGATGCTGAAGAGGCTATCGCTTGAACCTCGCGGGATGATTCTGGTGACTGGAACCACTGGCAGCGGAAAGACGACGACCTTAGCATCGATGATCGACTGCATCAACCAGAATGTCCGCAGGCATATCGTTACCATAGAGGACCCTATTGAAATCCTGCATAGCGATAAAAGTCGATAATCAATCAGCGTGAGATCGGCATCGATACGAGGAGTTACTCGACCGCCCTGCGTTACGTACTCAGACAGGATCCTGATGTAATTTTCATCGGAGAGATGCGCGATCTTGAGACAGTGCGCACTGCAATCACGGCATCGCAGACGGGTCATCTGGTTTTAAGCACTCTTCATACCATAGATGTCAGTGAGACGATAAACCGCATAATCGACTTCTTCCCGCTACACCAGCAGAAACAGGTAAGGATTTTGCTGGCGGGCTCACTTCGCGGTGTAATTTCACAGAGGTTGTTACCCAGGGCGGATGGCAAGGGCCGCGTACCTGCGATAGAGCTGATGGTCATGACGAAGCGAATCAGGGATCTGATACTTGATGAGAAGCAGACACATAAGATAGAAGAGGCTATCAAGGAAGGCGACTACTATGGTATGCAGACTTTCGACCAGGCGCTTTTGACTTTATATCGTGACGGCCTCGTAACTCTTCAGGATGCGGCCGCTGTCGCCAGCAGCCCGCACGATTTCAAACTTATGGCGCAGCAGGAAGGATATGACGTTTCACTGATAAGTGGCATCGCATAAGGGATAGAAGGCGGTAATTTGACAAGGGGGGCCAGCCGGGGTGGGGGTCCCTTTTTCACGTCTCCTGTCGGGTATCGCCGGTTGTTTCAGTACGGGCGTAATGCGAAGCGCTTTCATGCTACAATATCGAGCGGTGCCCGGGCCATTGTCTGTCCGGCCGCCACAAAGATCTTCATTACGGATCGGGGTGTGGCTCAGCTTGGTAGAGCGCACGGTTCGGGACCGTGAGGTCGGCGGTTCAAATCCGCCCACCCCGACCAAATCCCCCGTAACCTGCATTTTCTTAACGCTGTTTCCTTGTGATATCTTTATCCGGTCCGTTGTCCTTTAATAATCCCCGCGTCAGGACTGGAGGCCGCACTGGCTGTTGTCGTCAATGGCTTAACCTTGATCCGCGTTCTCGTGCTGCCGGTTATAGTGTTCCTTGTCCTCGGATCCAAAGATGGCTCTAGCACCGCAGCTACTGTGGTTTTTCTTTTGGCCGCAGCTACGGATTGTCTCGATGGCCAGCTTGCGAGAAGAACCGGCGCCGTCACGGATCTGGGGAAAAAACTGGACCCTCTCGCTGACAGGATATTCATCAGTGGCACAATCGCTGCCCTTACTATAGCTGGAGTTTTACCCTGGCTGGGTGTTTCTCTCGTAATCGTGCGGGATATTTTTATGATTTTTGGGTATAAAGTCCTTGCAGGACGTGGTGTAACGCTTCGGGTCTCATTCCTTGGCAAGGCATATACAGCGCTGCTGATGATAGCCATAGTTCTTGCTATGGCAGGAATAGAAGTCGGGGGTATCCGGATCGGCCTTTGGATGTTCTGGGCTGGGGTCGCGGGTTCGCTTGTCACGGGTGCCGTATATACGATTAAGGGAATTTCCCAGCTCGAGGGCGGTAAAAAATAGCAAAAGCGTCACATGTTAATGTCACTGATATTTGTGACGCCAGTTGACACTCCGTCCTGCGGCTGTAAATACTTTTAATCATCGGAAACCTGAAAGCATGAAAGGATTTTTATGAAGGCAGTAGTGATGGCAGGGGGAGAAGGCACGAGGCTGCGTCCGCTTACCAGCAACCAGCCCAAGCCGATGGTTCCCATCGTCAACAAGCCGTGCATGGAGCACATCATCGATCTGCTCAAGCAGCACGGCTTGAACGACATCGTCGTCACCGTCGCCTTTTTGCCCCAGAGCGTCCGTGGTTACTTCGGAGACGGCTCCTCGATGGGGGTGTCCATCGAGTACTCCGTGGAGGAAAGCCCTCTCGGCACAGCGGGTAGCGTCCGCAACGCCGCCGAACACCTCGACGAGACCTTTATAGTCATTAGCGGCGACGCGCTCACCGATTTCGACCTCACCGAGCTGATCGATTTTCACAAGAAAAAAGGCTCGATGATAACCATAGCCTTAAAGAGCGTGGAGAACCCCCTGGAATTCGGTGTTGTCATCGTCGATGAGGATAACCACATCAAGCAGTTTCTGGAAAAACCAAGCTGGGGTCAGGTTTTCAGCGACTACGTCAACACAGGCATCTACGTTCTCGAGCCGGATATCTTTGACTATATACCAGAGAACACCAAGTACGATTTCAGCCAGGAGCTCTTCCCCAAGATGCTCAAGCGCGGCAAGCCGATGTACGGCTATCCCTGCGAAGGTTACTGGCAGGACATTGGCAACGTCAACCAGTACCTTAGGGCCAATCACGACGCCCTCGATGGCAAGGTCAACGTTAATATACCGGGCATCAGGCTCCGTGAGAACATCTACATCGGTGAGAAGCTCAACCTCGACAGCCTGGACAACATCCGCGGGCCGGCCCTGATCGGCAACTATGCCAAAATAGATACAGAGGCCAAAATACAGCCGTATTCCATACTTGGCAACAACGTCATCGTCAAGGACAACGCCGAGACCGACCATTGTGTCGTGGATTCGAACACATATATCGGTTCAGGCGCAAAGGTCAGCGGCGCTATCATCGGCAAGAACTGCGATATCAAGCCCGGCGCCACGATCAACTCCAACGCCGCCCTGGGTGACGAGTGCAGCATCGGCGCCCACAGCATGATCGCCAGCAACGTCAAGATCTACCCGTTTAAGGTCATCGAGGCGGGCGCTCACGTCTATTCCAGCATTATCTGGGAGTGGCGGGCGCTTTCCACGCTTTTCGGCAAGGACGGCGTCTCAGGCCTCGTGAACGTCGACATCACATCGGAGCTGGCACTGAAGCTGGCGATGGCGTATGGCACCACGCTCGACAAGGGCGACCAAATCTGCTGCAGCCGCGATGAGCACCCGGCCTCACGCATGATCAAGCGGGCCATAGTCGCGGGTCTCAACTCCACCGGCGTCAACGTGCGTGACATGAGGGTGACACCGGCCTCGGTCAACCGCTTCGAGCTCAAGTGCGGCTACGCCGTGGGCGGTATTCATGTGCGGGTCTCGGCCTGGCACCCCGAGGTTATGCAGATCCTTTTCTTCGAGCCACCGGGTAGCCGCATCCACGAATCGACCGAGCGTGACATTGAGAAATATTTCAACCGCCACGATTACCGGCGCGCGTTCTACACCGAGATCGGTCAGCTGATGTATCCGGTGCGCTCCACAGAGGAATACATCCAGGGACTTCTGGCAACCTGGGACGTGGAAAAAATCCGCGCCCGCCGTTTCCGTTTCGTCCTCGACCACAGCTTCAGCAGCGCCTCGCTTATAGCCAGCAGGCTTCTTTCGAAACTGGGTGCCGAGATAATCGGCCTTAATACATTCCTCGACGAGGACAAGACCGCAATCACTTCATCGCGGCTGGAAACCGACTTTACCCGTCTGCAGAAGCTGGTTATCTCGGCTGGCGCCGACCTGGGCATCACCATCGATAACGCCGCTGAAAAGATCTTTCTTCTGGATGAACTGGGGAATGAGATATCACCTGAAAAGACCCTGTTTCTAATGCTGAAGCTGATGGCGGGCAGCGAGGGCAAGGGAAAGATCGCATTGCCTCTGACCGTTTCGAGCCTCGCCGAGGAACTGGTCGAGGACACCGGCTGTGAAATCCTGAGGACGAAGGTGTCCCAGGCGGCTTTGACCGAAGCGGCTGCGTTGCCTGATGTTATTTTTGCCGGAGCTGTCGGCGGTGACTATATCTTCCCCGGTTTTCTTCCCGCACATGATGCTCTCATGAGCATGGGCAAGGTACTGGAACTTCTGGCTGTCTCGGAGAAGCCGATCTCGGAACTCGTGGCCCAGATTCCAGACACGACACTGATCAGGGAAGCAAAAAGTTGTCCTTGGTCGCTCAAGGGCGTCGCGATGCGCGAGATTTCCGAGAGCATTGAGAACGAGGAAAACGTTAGCCGCCTTGATGGAATCAAGGTCTTCCATGAAGAGGGATGGGCACAGGTGCTGCCGTCAGCGGATGAGCCCCTGTTCGAGATTTACGCAGAAGGCAATACCATCGAAGACTCAAGAGCTTTGCTTGAGCGTTACTCGGCCAAGCTGGATGAGATCATCGCCAGTCACGAGCAGCAGCAGGTCTGAGCGCTAATCCACGTTTTGAGGCTTGACACACACGTACATACGTCTCCCGGCAGCCGCTGCTCACAAATGAGTATCGATTCCTACCTTGATGCCATCCAGGAGCTGAAAGTAACTGTCGTGTGTGTGACAAATCACGGTGACATGAACGATTACGACGAAATCGTAAGGAGAGTGCCCGCCGGGATTTCTGTCATTCCCGGTGTCGAGATCTCCTCAGTCGAAGGTGACTTCCTGATTTTCTCGGCCGATCTTGATTACCTGCGCTCGCTTGAATCCACACAGCTTTTACCCGACAGGAATAGCCGCCCCGTGGAGACAGCGGTTGTCTGGGCCCATCCTTTCGCGGGGGTAGCCGGCGGTTTGAAGATGGGAGAGGAGTATCTGTCGAGAGTTGCTCCAAGGGTCGATGGCATCGAGATTTATAACGGAAACTGGCCGGACGAGGAGGCCAGCAGGCTCGCTCGTCGCATAGCAGACACTTACGGCCTTGCGGAGCTGGGGGGAAGCGATACACACAGGCGGGAGAGACTTTATCGCTGCTGGACGGAGGTCTGTGATGTCGATGGACCGGCGGGCCTGGTACTGGCCATCAAAAACAGGAGAACGAAGGCTATTCTCCCGACTCGGTCTTCGCTATAACCTGTTTACTGACATTGCGGAGCGCCTCAAAGACTCCTACTCCCGTGAGCGCGCACGATTCTACATATGGTGAGTTAGTGTGATTGAGCAGGTCGTTCAAGTCAGGAATAGTGAAGATTTCACTTAAGTCGCGTTTGTTGAACTGAAGAACCAGCCCGAGTTCCAGAGGGCTGTCTCCCTGGTCCTCAAGGTTTTCCCACATGTTCAGATAGGCCTCGACATTCTCGTCCAGCTTGCTCACCTGTGAGTCCACAACGAAAACAATCCCGTCCACTCCCTGGATGACCAGCTTCCTGCTGGCGTTGTACTGACGCTGACCCGGTACGGTATATAGATGAAACCTGGTATTGAGACCTCTGACTTTTCCCAGCGAGAGCGGTAGAAAATCGAAGTAGAGGGTCCTTTCCTCTTCAGTTGCGATTGAGACAAGCTTGCCCTTTACCTGAGGGTTTACCTTTTTATAAACATGCTGGATGGATGTGGTTTTACCACCAAGAGCGCAGCCATAGTACACGATCTTGTAATTGATCTCACCGGCCGCCAGGTTAATTAGAGCCATGTGCCTGTCCTCCGTCATCAGTTGTTTCAGCCGCCGCGTTTCGCGATTCAAGGGCGTTGTCTTCGGCAATGCCGGTTTCTGCGGGATCTGTCTTTTCTTCCATGGCCAGGGTCAGCGCGCCGATCGCCCGTCTGCTGATCAGTCTCACCTTACCCATTTCCGTATCGTTACGGAAGCAGATAACCAGCAGGGTTTCATCATTTACCTCGGCTATCTGGATATTGAGCTCACTGCCTTCATAAAAAATCGCGTTGAATTCAGTCTCGTCCATCATTCTTGCGAGTTGCCGGGTTGCGGCAAACGAGCCCGCGGAAAGGGATGCAAGCGCATCGGTATCGGCTACGCCGGACGATTTCAGGGCAATCAATGATACACCGGATGTTGAGACAAGTCCGATAAAATCCGCGGAAATCTCATGCTGAAGTGTTCGTAGAATACGCTCCGCGTCCTCGATTTGTGATCTGCCGACTGTCTGCCTGCTGCTCACGATATATTCAACATCTCCAGCTTTTCCTCTCGTATTTTAAATACAAGGAGTACACGTCAGACCAGGGAATTTATTACAGTATCCTGAAAATGCCCTCCAGTAGTGCTTATCGGCAGCCTTTCTACGGCTTGCAAATGCATTTCTAAAGCTATAGTTGAACCTTGGTTGTGCAGGGAATATAATGGTAGAAATCGAGGATGCGGAGGTATTAAGTGGAGAATCTACCAGAGCTTTCAAGCCTGTCTGACAAGGAGCTCAAAACCCTGATCCGGGACCTTTGTACCCAGGAACAGGAGCTCAGTAAACAGAGGCGCATGTTGCACGGCAAGATAGACATCCTCAGGGCTGAACTCGTCAGTCGGCTATCCGACAAAAGGACTTCCGGCGAATCGCTCATTTCAGCCGATGATGTCAGCAAGCTTAGCGAGATCCTAGCCAAGGGAGAGCCTTTTTCCATGGGTGGGTCACCTGGCGAAAAGAAGTAGCAGGTTTCAAGCGGCGCAACGCCGGTTATAAACGACACCACAAGTTACCAAGGGGAGGAGCAAAAGTGCCAGAGAGATTTGCCAGGCTGGTAAATGCAATCCAGCACCTTTTTGAAGATATGGGTGTAGATGCCGCTGAGGAACGGGTCCTGAATTTCATATTGCAGGAGATACACGCGGGAAAGACACTTGAGGAAGCACTAAAAGAGCCATATGTGGCCAACAATACCAGACCGGAATGGCGCCGGGAGATACTGGAACGCCCGGAAGTCGTGAAGGCCGTGGAGGAAACGGTTGAAAAATGTTTCGAGTCTCCTGACGGGGGTGGCCCCTGCGGTGACTAAGGTCTATTGTCACGAATGTGGATATCAGAACACCGAAGAGGGGAAGTACTGCAGCAAGTGCGGTGCATTGCTCCCCGATGAGGAAAGTGGCGCCCAGGATACTGTTCTCTATTCTCCCGACGCCGAGGAAAAAGATACCGATATATCTCATATAAGAGATGTAGTCAAAGAAGGAGTCTCACTTGTAGTTCGGAGTGGGGGAGGGCTGACGGGAGAAACTTACACGCCGGCGGGAGAAAAAACAACCATCGGCCGGCATCCTGAAAGCGACATTTTCCTTGACGACATTACCGTTTCGAGAAATCATGCCCTTCTGCTTATGAGTAAAGAAGGGTTTTATATCCAGGACAAGGGTAGCCTGAACGGCACTTATGTAAATCACGTTCGGGTTGAGAAGCAGAGGCTGACTGATGGTGACCAGGTCCAGATAGGAAAATACAAGCTAACCTTTATCGAACGATGAAGGATGCCGAGGACGAGATCACAGCGAGAAAAGCGCTTACCATCGGAGCGGTGGTCGAACTTTTAAAAAGCGAGTTTTCCGATATAAGTATCAGCAAGATCCGTTATCTCGAGGATGAGAAGCTGATCTCACCAAAGCGTACTACTGGCGGGTATCGGCTTTTTTCCAAAGCCGACGTTGAGAGACTACGAACCATCCTGACCCTGCAGCGTGATGAGTTTCTGCCGCTTAAGGTCATACGCCAGGAGCTTTCCCGGAAGGGGACCATCGCCGTGCGCCCGGCGGGATCGAGGCCTTTCAAGAAAGTGAGCCTCAAGGCTCCGACCGCATCAGATTCAAAAAATTTTACGCTCGATGAGGCCCTTGATGCCTCCGGCGCGGATGGCGAGCTGGTGCGTGAGCTGGAGGAGTACGGACTGATCGCCGGTGTATCTTCCGGAGGGACCAGACGCTATGACCAGACGGATGTGGAGGTGATGGCCGCCGCTTCCGACCTGGCGCAATATGGAGTCAAGGCGCGTAACTTAAAGACGCTGAAAAGCTCAGTTGACAGAGAGTCGGCTTTACTTCTGCAGATACTTTCTCCGACGCTTCGTTCCCAGAATCCGCAGACGAGAAAAGAGGGAGTGGCGGCGCTCGAGAACCTTGCGACTGTTTCCTCATATCTCAAACACCTGCTGCTTATAAAGGACCTTCGGAATTATACCGCAGGCTAGTGATGCATCCGTAAAATCGCCGGCGCGGTTATTAAGGCAACATTCGAAAGGAGAAGGAATTGACAGACCTGGCTGCAAAGATCCGGGATATTCCAGATTTCCCCAAGAAAGGTATCGTATTCAAAGACATCACCCCGTTGCTGCAGGACGCTGAATCGCTGCGGTATGCGGTTGATCAGCTTGCTGAATTCGCGGTAGCAAAGAAAATAGATGTGGTGGTTGGAGCGGAGGCTCGCGGTTTTATCCTGGGAGCGGCTCTGGCTTACACTCTGGGGGCCGGCTTTGTGCCCGCGAGAAAACCCGGCAAACTACCGTTTCTTACCGTGGCCGCCGAGTACGAGCTTGAATATGGCACGGATAGTCTGGAAGTGCATAATGATGCCATAGGTCCGGGGACGCGCGTGCTGGTTCACGACGATCTTCTGGCTACAGGAGGCACCGCCCGCGCCAAGTGTGACCTGGTGGAGAAGCTGGGGGGAGAGGTGGTTGGCGTCACCTTCATAGTTGAGCTGGATTTCCTCAATGGCCGCGAAAAGATATCCGAATACGATATTCTAAGTCTGATCCATTTCAGCGCGGAATAGGCAGGAAAAAAATCAACATCGCAGAGGCGCCCCGTTGCGTCTCTGCTTTTTTTGTGCTACCTGTAAATCTCGGCAGTCACGTAACCCACGCCTGTCAGACCGATCGACTGCGCGCTGGCCTTCGAGAGGTCGAGGATACGCGCGCCCACATAGGGACCCCGGTCGTTTATCCTCACAAAAACCGATCTGCCGTTGTAGGTCACTTTAAGCCATGTCCCGAACGGAAGTGACTTGTGGGCGGCCGTTAAGGCGAACATGTTGTAAATCTCACCGTTTGCGGTCCGGTTACCCTGGAAACCCGGTCCGTACCAGCTGGATGTGCCGGTGAGCACGGCTCCGGTTGGCCTGAGGTCCGCTGGAGGCGCTCCTGAGCCGGATATGAACAGTTGGGCTCCTGACTGGTTAAGCGAAGCCTCAGCCTCCTGAGCGAGTCGCCTGGTTTCCTCATCCTGTTCACGCGCCTGGGTCTTGGCCAGTTCGGCGGTGTCGCTGTTGATGCCAGACTGCGCTGATTCAATACTTATTTGCAGATTCTGTTTCTGTTCAACCATCGAGTTGATTTCTTCAGTGTTCGACTGTTTCAGGACATCTATTTTGTCGTGCAGATCCCGCACGACCTGAGACTCGGCTTTGACTTTCCGGACAAGCCGTCTGTCATTTTCACTGATGCTGCTTAAGTATTCCATGCGTCCCATCGCGTCTGACAGGTCCTCGCTAGAGAGCACGATCGCATAAAAACTGCTGGTGCCCAGCTTGTACATGGCAGTCAGGCGCCCCTCATATTGCTTGAGCGTCAAATTGTATCGGTCTTCCGCGTCGCGAACCCGTGAAGTGGCTTCAGCCAGCTCATTCCGGTTCCGTTCCTGGACTTTTCGGCTTTCATCAATCCGGATATCCAGCCCAGCGATATCTGTGCGCATTTTTTCGATCTCATCCTGAGCGCGCTGGATTCTTGAATTGATTTCAGAGGATGCAGTTTCTGCCCGGGCGGCCACAGCGAAGAAAAGGATCGCAAGGGCAGCACTCAACGCTGCGGCGAGGAGCAGAGCTCTGTGCTTCGAAGTAACTCGTAAGGAATTTGCCCTGAATATAGTTATCACGCCCGTTTTATCGACACAGTGTCACAAGAGTTTAGTACAGGTAGTTCCTGAGCGAGTAGGGGAAGGACAGTCATCTTAACAGAAGGTAACAACCATATTTAAATAAGTAAGGTTACATAACGTATATTATCGTGCATGGTTGGTGGAGGAGGTTGCAGGTCCGGATGGTCACGGCTATCCATAAGGGCGGTCCGGACGGTGTTATACTACCTTTCGTGTTTGAGGAACAGGCAGAGATCAATGAAAAATAATATACAGGAAAGCGCACCGGCGATGATTGCCAAGGTTACCCTGGCAAAGGCCGTGGCGGCCGCCACCGGCCGGGTCGGTCATGGCGGGACGACGTTGCCGGGACGAGTCGCCAGGACATTCGACCGGGATCTCGTCGGGCGGCTGAGCCGCAGACTGGCGCATGGAGCTGTCGTGGTGTCGGCCACAAATGGCAAAACGACGACTTGTGCGATGATAGCAGGGATTATGCAGGGCGCGGACATGAGAGTTGTCAGGAACAGGGAGGGAGCGAATCTGACGGCTGGAATCGCGTCGGCCCTTCTTAAAGATTCCTCTCTGAAAGGGCACCCAAGGTCGGAAATCGGGCTATTTGAGGTCGATGAGGCCGTTTTCCCCGAAGTTGCCGCGCAGAGCCAGCCCCGGATCGTCCTCCTGATGAACCTTTTTCGAGATCAGCTGGATCGTTATGGTGAGCTGGAGCATATCGCGGAGCTTTGGCGCAAGGCCGTCGGGGAGCTTTCAGACAGGACCATGACAGTTCTGAACGCCGACGACCCGCTGGTGGCCGAGTTGGCAGCTCTGAGGCCGGGGAAAACGCTCTCCTATGGTGTTGAGGACAAATCGGCTGGAGGTATGGTCATGCAGCATGCCTCCGATTCCAAATACTGCAGTTGTGGCAGCCCGTTCGATTACGAGGTAGTTTTTATAGGCCACATGGGCATATACAGCTGCCCTTCCTGTAAAAGGAGCCGTCCCTCCCCCGCCGTGTATGCCGAAAAGATCCGGCTGGACGGTATGCGCGGCTCCAGCTTCACCCTGGTGACGCCGGACGATTCCATCGAGATTTCCCTTGCCCTGCCCGGGCTTTATAACATCTATAACGCCCTGGGTGCGGCTGCGTGCTGTTATAGCCTGGATATTCCCCTCAAAAAGATTCAGGCAGGCCTGGAGGCCTTTTCCGCCGCATTTGGAAGGGTTGAGAGGTTCTCCATCCAAGGGAAGCCGGTATGTCTGCTGCTGGTAAAAAATCCGGCCGGCTTCAATGAGGTCGTGCGGACGCTGATGATCGAACCCGGTCAAAAAAGCCTGCTGCTGGCGCTGAATGACAAGATTGCCGACGGACGTGACATTTCCTGGATATGGGACGTCGACCTGGAAATGCTCGCCGGCTCGGTGGTCTCGGCTGTCTGCAGCGGTACCAGGGCTGAGGAAATGGCCATGAGACTTAAATACGCGGGCCTCGGCGAGGAAAGTCTGAGCGCGAGGCCGGATCTGAGGAAAGCCCTGCAGGAGGCGCTGGATCGTACGCCGGAGGGAGAAACCCTGTTTGTTCTGCCCACGTACACAGCCATGCTCGCCCTCAGACAGTTGATCCATGAGCATTTCAAGACAGACCGCGAACTGGGGGACCTTGTATGGAAGTGAGAATCGCCCACCTCTACCCCACCCTGATGAATATCTACGCGGACCGCGGGAATATCATCACCCTGGTGCAGCAGTGCCGCTGGCGCGGCATCGACGTGCGCGTAGATGAGTTCGGACTGGATGAAGTCCCTGACTGGAGAGCTTATGACTTCTTTTACCTCGGTGGCGGCCAGGATCGTGAGCAGCAACTGGTTTGCCGGGATCTTGCACTCAAAGGGGCCGGTCTTGAAGAGGCGATCGAAGAAGGCGCGGTCCTTCTCTCGGTTTGCGGAGGCTATCAGCTACTCGGGGACTATTACCGGACCGCGGCGGGAGAAACCATGGATGGTATCGGCCTGTTTAAGGCCCATACCGTTGCCGGCGACAGGCGCTGCATCGGCAATGTGATAGTTGAATCTGAAATCGGCGGGCGGCGACTGACCCTTGTCGGCTTTGAAAACCATTCCGGCAAGACTTACCTGGATGAAGGACAGCAGCCGCTGGGGCGGGTGGTGTCAGGGTTTGGCAACAATGCCGAGGACGGGAGCGAGGGCGTCGTGTATCGTAACGCCATAGGCACATACATGCACGGACCACTGCTTCCCAAAAATGCCGACCTGACGGATTTTGTGCTTGAGGAGTCGCTCAGGCATCACCATGGACCCTCAGTGGAGCTTCCGCGGCTCGAACACAGCTTTGAGGACGCGGCCCATCAGGCGGCTATTCGTATTACCAGAGGCTGATAACTACTTTACGCACTCAGAGCGTTTCAAGCAGGCTGACGATCTCTCTTGCCGCTGAGCCCAGCTCGAACTTGTGCTCCTCTCCCCCGCGCCTGGACCGGACTTCGGCTGTGCCGTCCACCAGGGAACGTTTGCCGATGGTCACCCGTACCGGGCATCCCAACAGCTCGGCTTCGGCGAATTTCACTCCGGGGGACACCTTGCGGTCGTCAAGGAGGACTTCGACCCCCTGGGACATGAGGTCGGAATAAAGCTTTTCGGCCATGGCTGTCTGCTGGTTGTCAGCAGGCTGGACCAGCGCCAGGTGCACGTCGAAGGGTGCGATGGAGACCGGCCAGACTATCCCCTTCTCATCGGCCAGCTGCTCGATCGCAGCGGCGGCTATGCGGGCGGGGCCGATGCCATAGCTACCCATGATGATGTCCTGCTCTTTTCCGTTTTCATCCAGATACGTCGCACCGAGCGGTTTGCTGTATTTGGTTCCGAGTTTGAAAATGTTGCCTATCTCAATGACACGCTCGACATGTAATTCATTCGCGCAGCTGATGCACTTCTCACCTGGCTTGATGCGCCGGATATCGAAAAACTCGGCATCGAAATCCTCGCCCGGCACCACTCCCTTGGTGTGATAACCATCCTTGTTGGCTCCCGTGACGAAGGTCCCATCCTTAAGGCTCTCGTCGGCTATTTTGCGTATTTCGGTTCCAACCGGGCCGATGAAGCCGGCCTCGGCGCCGACAGCATCCCTGATCTCCTGGGAGCCGGCGGGCCGGAAGTCGCCCAGCACATGTCCCAGTTTTGATTCCTGGAGCTCCTGGTCTCCCCTGACCATCGCCAGCACCGGACCATTATCAGTTATGACCAGCAGCGACTTGATCAACAGTGAGGAGTCGATTCCAAAAAACGAGGATACTTCATCTATGGTTCTGGAATCCGGCGTGGCAATTTCTTCCATGCCGGGATCGGGATAATCGGGAAAGTCGGGGATCGAGCGCGCCAGCTCCAGATTGGCCGCGTAGCCGCAGGAACAGAGTGCCACTTCGTCCTCGCCGGCGTTGCTCGGCGCCATGAATTCGTGAGCCGTGGCGCCGCCCATCATGCCCGGATCGCTTTCGACCATATGGTAGGCGACCTCGCAGCGCTCGAAGATGCGCTTGTAGGCTTTGGTGTGCAGATAATAGTTCTCTTCCAGCGCCCTTTCGTTTACATCGAAACTGTACGAATCCTTCATGATGAATTCGCGTGTGCGCAGGACACCGCTCTTGGGTCTGGCTTCATCGCGCAACTTGGTCTGTATCTGATAAAGGACCTGGGGCAGGTCGCGGTAGGAACGTATCTCGCGCGCTATCAGCCATGTGACGACTTCCTCGTGGGTCATGGCAAGCACCATGTCGCGGCCACCGCGGTCTTTCAGACGGAACATCTCGTCACCGATCTCTTCATAACGGCCTGTGGCCTGCCAGACATCCGCCGGTTGCAGGACCGGCATGGTGATCTCCTGGGCGCCGAGTGCGTTCATCTCTTCACGTATTATGCCGCAGATCTTGCCCAGTACCTTCTGTCCCAGCGGCAGGTATATATAGAGGCCGGCGGCGAGCTGTCTCACCAGGCCGGCGCGTACCATCAGCTTGTGGCTGATCGCCTCGGACTCGGCCGGGTCTTCCTTGAGTGTGGGAAAAAATAGTCTGGATGCTCTCATGATCGTGTTTCTCTAGCCTACAGATTATACAGGTGGAAGCGCAAGACGCGTCCGCATGATACGTTCTGAGCTAGCTCCGCCGCGGGTTATTTTTTCCGTGTTTTTTCAATCTCCGCGAACAACGCGTCAACCAGTTCATCGGCGGCTACCTTGCGCAGCGGCTCACCCTGGGCGAAGATAAGCCCCTCGCCCTTGCCGCCGGCGATTCCGAAATCAGCGCGGCGCGCTTCCCCGGGCCCGTTGACGACGCAGCCCATCACCGCGACCTCGAAGCTGGAATCGTAATCTTCGAGCCGGCGCTCGACTTCCAGGGCGATCGCCTCGACGTCGATCTCGGTTCGGCCGCAGGTGGGACAGGATATCATGCCCGGTCCGTGCTCACGCAGCCCCAGCGAGCGCAGTATTTCATAACCTGCCCGCACCTCTTCGACCGGGTCGCCGGTCAGGGAGACCCTGATCGTATCCCCCACTCCCTGCGCGAGCAGCGCGCCGATGCCGACGGCACTCCTGATCGAGCCTGCCCATTTTGTCCCGGCCTCGGTGACTCCCAGGTGTATCGGGTAATCGATTTGGCCGGCGATCTCCAGGTTGGCGTCGATGGTCTCCAAAACCGAAGACGATTTGGCCGAGACCTTGAAGTCTTCGAAGCCGAGATCTTCGAACAGGCTTACATAACTTAGAACTGTTTCCACCAGGGCCTTGACCGGCTCCCCCTCTGCCAGGTTTCGCATCTCCTTCGGCAGCGACCCGGCATTCACCCCGATCCTGATAGGGACACCGGCGGCACGCGCGGCTTCTACCACGGATTTGACTTTTTCGCGACCGCCGATATTTCCCGGATTGATGCGTAGCCCGGCGGCGCCGGCGGCTATCGAATCGACTGCCAGCTTCGCCTTGAAGTGGATGTCGGCGACAACCGGCAATGGTGATTCGGCAACGATACCGGCAAGAGCCTCGACCGCGGCATCATCGGGAACCGCAACGCGGATGATCTCACAGCCATAGGTGGCCAGGCTTCTTATCTGGCTGAGCGTCGCCTCGACATCGCGCGTATCGGTATTGGTCATGGACTGCACGGCCACCTGCGCGCCGCCGCCGACCGTGATATTGCCGATATTCACCTGTCGATTGCTCGTCATGACGTTATTATGGCGAAATCTCGAATCCCGGGCCTATTATTCTCTGAACATCGTTCGTGATTCCAATTATAAACAGGACGCCGAACAGAACGAGTCCGACAATAGAAACCCTTTCGAACACTTCCTTTTTGATTGGCGATCCCTTGATCTTTTCAATGATGTTGAACAGGATATGTCCTCCGTCCAGCGGCAACAGCGGCAGCATGTTGAAGATTGCCAGCTGGAGGCTGATAAATCCGAGTACCCGCAGATAGACGCCCCAGCCGAGTTCTATGGTTTGGGAGGAGACGGCCACTATTCCAATCGGCGATGAGAGTTCATCACGGCTCTTTTCGTCGACAACCAGGTTCTTGATGGCGGAAAAGACCTCACCGGTAATAAAACCGACATCTGATATCGCATGTCGGGACGCTTCGGCGAGCGGCATTTGCATCGTACCCACCAACTCGGCGTCGAAAATCACACCCAGAAGACCCTGTCCGGTGTCCTCCTGACGGCCGATGGTCACGGTCAAATTCTGTCGTTGACCATCCCGCTCGATCAAAACGTTTACCGTTTCTCCCGGCCGCGACTTGAGCTCATCTCTTAACGCTGCCGGGTCATCGGATGCGACTCCGCTAACCGCCAGCAGCCTGTCACCCGGCTGGATGCCGGCCCGTTCGGCGCCGCTGTCCATCTGTATTTTGGCCACGGTCGTGGTAGAACTATATTCAGGCATAGCCTGATAATAGAAGATAAAAAACAGAAATACCGCGAGCAGCAGGTTCATCAGTGGCCCGGCTGAAATCGTTATGATCCTCTGCCAGACCGGCTTGGAGTAGTAAGCGCGCGAAACCACCTCTTCCGGCACCTTCTCCTCCCTGGTCATGCCGGTTATCTTTACATAACCGCCCAGAGGAATGAAGCCGATTCCGTACTCGGTCTCACCGATTTTTTTCTTGATGGCTGCCGGCGGGAATCCCAGGTAGAACTTCTCCGCGCGCATGCCAAAAGCCTTGGCGGCCAGAAAGTGTCCCAGTTCGTGGATCAGAATCAGGAAACCGATTCCGAGGATGGCGATAAAAATGAGCATCAACAGTATTCTATCAGCGATCTATTCCAACAGTGAATCTGCAAGATGCCGGGCTTCGGCGTCTATTTTGTTGACCTCGTCCAGGCTGGTCAGCTTGCCTGGAAGATTTTTCTCCATCGCCAGCATGGTTTTCTCCACCAGGTCAGCGATATCGAGGAATTTCAGGCGACCCGTCAGGAAGGCGGCCACCGCGACCTCATTTGCCGCGTTTACGACTATCGGTGCGCCGCCGCCGCGTTTGCCGGCTTCACGTGCCAGCGCCAGGCAGGGGAATGCTTCCGGATCGGGTTCATAAAATGTCAACTCTCTCTGTTCCACCAGGTCGAGTTGTGGCATGCACACAGGTTGCCTGTCGGGATAATTCAACGCATAGGCTATCGGCAGTTTCATGCTGGGCAGGCCCATCTGGGCAAGAACCGATCCGTCATCGTAGCGAACAAGAGAATGCACGACGGACTGGGGATGGACCACTACCTTGATATCGTCGTAAGGAACATTAAAAAGGTGGTGAGCTTCGATTACCTCCAGTCCTTTATTCATGAGCGTCGCTGAGTCTATTGAAATCTTGCTGCCCATTTTCCAGCACGGATGGTTGAGTGCGTCGTCACGGGTAACCGACTCCAGCTCCTTTCGGCTGCGTCCGAAGAAAGGTCCGCCGGAGGCGGTAAGAAAGAGCTGGTCGATCCTATTAGTTCCCCGCCCCTGCAGACACTGGAATATGGCGCTGTGTTCGCTGTCGACCGGGAGGATGTTGCAGCTGTTTCTTTTAGCCAGCTCCATGACCAGGCTGCCCCCGACTACCAGACTCTCCTTGTTTGCCAGGGCCAGGTCAACACCTTTTTCCAGCGTGGCGACTGTTGCCTCGAGCCCGGCGGCGCCTACAATCGCGTTCAGGACAAGATCACATTCAACCATTTCAATGAGGCCACGGATACATCCCGGTCCACCAAGGACGTTGATATCCGGCTCCAGTTCCGCCAGCTTGCTGCCCGCGACTTCATCGAGTATGGCGACATCTGTGACACCGTGCTCAAGCGCCTGATCCCTGAGCATGTGGTAATTGGTTCCGGAGGCAAGGCCGACCGCCGCAAGCCCGGGGCTTTCTGCGATAACCTCGAGTGCCTGCGTTCCAATTGAACCTGTTGATCCCAATACAAGAATGCGTTTCATAATGGATTCAGATAGATATATTCGCTGACTGCAAGCAATCAGCCGGTAACGGGAAGCTTAAAGACAGCCTTCTCAGCCACTGTTTCCAACCATGGCCGTGACAATATAATAAGCTGCGACGCCGGCAAATAGAAGAGAGTCGAAGCGGTCAAGTATCCCGCCATGACCCGGGATAATAGTCCCGGCATCTTTAACCTGCGATACCCGTTTAAGGTAGGACTCAAAAAGGTCTCCGATCGGCGCGGCTATGGCCAGAGCAAGACCGAGCACGAAGAACTGTACCGATCCCATCATCCATTCCAGGGATTTTCCCGCCACGAGAACCACCAGTATGGTTCCTATGAAACCGGCCAGGGTCCCCTCTATCGTCTTTTTGGGAGAGATTACCGGTGAGATAGGACGTTGCCCGTAAAAATGGCCGACCGCATAGGCCACCGTGTCGGAGGTCCAGGTAGCCAGAAGTACCACGATGGCAAGACTGATGCCAAATTCCAGGCTTCTCAAGAGGATGATATGCGCGAAACCCATACCTACATAAAAGGCCCCAAAGAAGGTGACCGCCATCTCCCCCATCATTTCAGGTTTGAGCCCCCTGATGGCATGGAGGATAAAGGTTAGCGCGAACAGATAAATCACACCTCTGAGAGCACCGGCAAGCTCACCCGTATGGGCGCCGATCAGTATGAAAATCGCACCTGCGTAACCGGCCAGGAGGTTGGGTTTATATGAGCGGGCCATACGATAAAACTCATGCAACCCCAGGAGGCTCAGCACTATGAGTGATATCAGGAGCGGCAGGCCGCCCGTATAGACGACGATGATTGCCAGAGGGATTCCCAGCAGACCCACAAGTACACGTGTTATCAACACAGGCGCCTACCTGGCTCCAAATCGGCGCTGTCGCCGTCCGAATTCCGAGATAGCGGCCAGGAAATCCTCTTCCCTGAAACCGGGCCAGAGTTTGTCCGTGAAATAAAGCTCCGAATAAGCGCATTGCCAAAGCAGGAAATTGCTGACGCGTTGCTCGCCGCTGGTGCGAATGAGCAACTCGGGATCATGCATATCCGGAGCATAGAGATATTTCTTAAAATCGGCTTCAGTATCGTTCAACGCTCCGTTTCGGGTGGCAGCCTTGGCAGCGTCGAAGATCTCGGCACGGCCACCATAATTGAAAGCGACAAAAAGAGTCATGGTCTTGTTGCCTGCCGTCAGCTTCTCTGCCCAGTCCATCCGTTCGAGCAGATTATCTGATAATCCCTCTCGCCGGCCGATGAACCTTATCCTGATATCCTGTTCGTCGAGTTCGGGGACTTCCTTGTCAATAAGCTCTGTAAACATCGCCATGAGGGCTTCAACTTCTTCCCCGGGACGTTGCCAGTTCTCGGTTGAAAAGGCATATACGGTCAACTCATTGATGCCGGTTTTCATGGCAACCTTGACCGTTCGTTTGAGCGCTTTTGCGCCCTCGCGGTGTCCGGCTA
The DNA here is from genome assembly GCA_041658445.1 of Thermoleophilia bacterium. Classification (GTDB taxonomy): domain Bacteria; phylum Actinomycetota; class Thermoleophilia; order BMS3ABIN01; family BMS3ABIN01; genus JBAZWE01. The sequence continues at coordinate 246 of JBBAAB010000007.1, read as the reverse complement.
TGGCCGGCAGATGCCTTTGGGCCGCCCAACGCCCGTTCCCGTCCATGATAATGGCCACGTGTAGCGGCACCTCGTTATCCGCTAATAAAAAATCTTCGCTGTCGGGTTTTCTCCGGCGAAGATTGTCGAGGAGGTTACGAAGGTTCAACATCACACCTCCAGGATTTCCTCCTCTTTGTTTTTAAGCATCTCATCGATCTTAACGACGTGTTTATCGGTTATCTTTTGCATCTCTTCCTCCGAGTA